>NZ_NFUX01000073.1:0-35814 GCF_002264385.1 Paenibacillus sp. VTT E-133280 | reverse complement strand
TGAAACTTATACTTTCTTATATTTTAATAATATCGTTCGTGACCTATTACGCTGGAAGCACCCGTAATAAAGGCTTTTGCCTTTGCTACGGGTGCTTTTTTTGTTGCCATTAGGTTGCGACAATAGGAGGAGAATAAATGAAAATATTTAAGTCAGTGCCCTTACTACTGCTTACGATCCTGCTACTGCTAAGCACATCATCCGAAGCTATTGCTGCATCTACAACAGAATTAACCCCCTCTGTTAAAGCGGCTTTTGATCTGACGGCCGCAACGGCAGAAGGTCCTGCCAGAGTTAAGCTGACTTCTCTTTACAATGATTTATCCACCTTAAAGCTGCAGTATGATCAGCGCGAGGAGCAAATCCGAATCCTTCACTACAATAATGAGCAATCGCTGGTTGTGGTACGTCAACAAATTAAAGGGATTGATCTTGAAGCAGTGACCCGATTGGAAGCCTCCGTTAAGAGCAGCAAGCAGCGCTATCAGCCCTTATTCGACCAGTATAGTGCACTTAACAAGCGAATTAGTATCGCCAAGTCTCTTAAGGACAAGACCTTGAATACCGTACTGCGTGCCCAAGGTGATGCTATGAAGATCTTGGTTCAGTTGGCACGCCAAGAGATCAGTGACAAGCAGAATCAGCTGAACGCCGCGAAAAAGAAACGTTCCCAAAAGATAGCCGAGACTCGCAAAACCTTGTCTGGCATTGAAAGTCCTCAAATCACGATCAAATCTAACAAGAGCGTGATCACCTCTTTAAACAAACGTATTTCAGCAGATTGGACTGACTTTAAAGCAGCGATTCGCAAACAAAACCTTACCCTAACTACCCAGTCCTTAGCTGCACTGGTCTCCGGTTATCGTCAGATTGCAACCCATAAGCAAAAAATAATTGAGCTCGAACAAAAGATTTCCCTTGTTATTGCGAATACGAAGAAGCAAATCAGTTAGCGGACTTCTTTTTCTCATTTGCTCTGCGGTAAGCCATCACTTTGCGGTACATGCTTTTATTAGAAAGATGTTTAAAAATATATGGATCTGGACTTGTATTCACTTCAATAATCCAAGGCGTCATGTGGCTATCTAATCCTACATCTACACCAATCTGTTTAAAGCCAGGATATTTCTTATGGTAGAAACGTCCGGTATCCTCACCTAGCTTTCGCAATATCTTAAGCATCTGAGTTTGCTGAGCATCGTTCAAATAAGGCGACAGCAGCTTCTCCATAGACATTAGCGTACCACCGTTATGATAATTGGTAACAATCTTGCCCTTCTCAGCTACTCGGCCAATCAATCCGGTAGTTTCCCATTTGCCACGCGGACTGAGCTGGACCATCACACGGATATCAAAACGATGCTTTCCGTGCTTTAGCAAAACAATCCCTCTCTGAATCAAGTAACTACGTCCGCGTGTCGCTTTCTTAAGGGATGAATAAAAGGTGTCATAGGCTCCAAAGGTTTTTATCTTTGTTCCACTTTGGTATTTGTATTCCGTTCCATGGGAAGAATCCTTACTCTGTTCAACCTTCATTACACCGTTACCATAGGTGCCATGTTCCGGCTTAACGTAAATCATCCCATATTTCAAGAGCATCGTTCTTAAGTTTGCTTTACTAAACTTCACTGTTTCTGGAATGAGCGGTGAAATCTCGGAACTTTGCATGAGCACCTTGGTTTTAATCCATTTGCTGGTCAACGCAGACTTTAACTTCGTTCCCAATTGCCCTCTCCCCTGTCACTCAAATAATGATCACAGCCTTGCTTAACCTTAGTATTTTATGCTCCGACTATATGAATGGAATGGGTTGAACGCCCTCTCCGCTCTCAGATGTATCTCCAGATACTCAAGCTGCATATGGTGGGAAGAGGATAACCATTAGCGGATCAGAGGAGGCATGAACCATGCATATTTGTATTATTGCGCCGGAACGTCTCCCGGTTCCAGGAGACGGGTCAGTAGAAATCTGCATTTGGGCCATTGCCAGAAGGCTGGCTGAGAAACATAGGGTTACCATTGTGAGCCGCAGAGCGCCGGGACTGCCCGATGCTTCCATATTGGAGCAGGTAAGAATCATTCGATTACCCGCAAGTACTCCCGTTCATTATCGTACTTCGGTGTTAGACTACATTCAGAATGAGTCATTTGATATCGTTCAGATCGATAATCGTCCCCATCTTATGTCTGCTGTAAAGAAACGGCTCCCTCATCTTCCTGTATTTCTATTTCTGCATTCTCTTACATTCACACCGGACACAGTTAAGACTGCCAGTGCCTTGGCTAGAGCAGATCTGATTATTGCGAATAGCCACTCTCTACAGCGAAGACTAAGCCGTCGTTTCCCTCAATTGAACAATGAAATCCGCATCGTCCTGCTCGGAGCAGATCTTGATCGATTTACTCCTGTAGCGATACAGGAAAAATACCATCTTCGCAGACTTTACAGACTCCCGAGAATCTTTACCGTATTGTTCGTCGGTCGAGTCATTCCCCGCAAAGGGGTGCCCGTATTGATACGTGCTATGTACCATTTAAATAAACACCTTCCCGCTCATCTTGTTATTGCAGGCAAAGGGAAACCGACGTATTTGCGACAGCTGAAGCTGCTTGCTCGGCGACTAGGCGTATCCGTCTCCTTTCTTGGAAATGTAGCTCATGAGGATATCCATACCCTTTATCAAGCAGCCGACTGCTTCGTATGTCCTTCTCAGAATCATGAATCCTTTGGACTTGTTAATGTAGAGGCTATGGCCTCGGGACTACCGGTCATCGCTTCTAGCAATGGCGGTATCCGTGAGATTATCGACTCCGGCCATAATGGATATCTGGTGGAACGATATCGGGAGGCCTTACCCTTTGCTAGAGATTTGCTGCGACTAGGCCGGAATCCAGAGGTAGCAGCAACCATTGGCAGACAAGGACGAGCGGATGCGCTTGATGCCTTCAATTGGCAACGTACAGCAACTGATTTGGAGCGGCTTTATCAAGCTGCCTTAGTACAACAATAGATTCCTACAAGCATAAACGCCTTCGGCATCCTTATAAGGACGATAAGCGTTTAAGCGAGAAATATAAGACAGAAAGTATAGTGTGAAACTTATACTCTCATATATTTCAAAAAAATAGTCCGCCTCCAGTCACTGGAGACGGACTACTTTGATTTAAATAAACTGAACAACCGTAAGGACAAGCCCTACAACAAAGCCGCATAACGCGCCGTTTACCCGAATCCACTGAAGATCTTTACCTACTTTATCCTCCAGCATATTCACTAAACTAGCATCGTCCATGCTATCTAGATTCTCTTTCACCAAAAGACCAATTCGGAAGTGGTTAGCCTCTACAAATGCAATTAATGAAGCGCGAATCCGCTCCTCCCAGCTACCAATCCACTCTTGTTCCTTACTGATACGGCGCACAAGCATGGCGTATAGTGCAAATAACTTGCGTCCGCCAGCTGCCCGATCCTCTTCCAATAAAGAAAGCGCCTTGCTACGTGCGTTCCCCAATTGAGTATGCAGAAAAGCGGTTGCCGCTTCTCCCTCAAGCTCATGTAGTGCCCATTCTTTTACAGAAGTCATTCTAGCCTCATCATTAACAATCTGGAACAGCGCCACCCGAATTTCACGGATGATCTCTTCACGGTAAGGGCTATCCTCCTCACGGAAATCGCGAATACCGGACTGTAGCATTCCTTGCAGCATTTCACCAAGCATATCCGCATCCATAAATCCAACGAAAGCCTGGAAAGCCATCCCCTTAAGTCCACCGAGCTTCACTTCAGCCAGTTTCTCACTGGCGATCTTACCCAGCATAGCTTTCGTTTCAGGACGACCGCTCCAATTAGATACCCCTTCCAGCGCATAATCCAGAGCCGCTACATCTTTTCCATCGTTCATTAATTTAGTGACAATTTTATCAGCCGCAACCCCAAGCTCTGCTTCACGAATATAATCGGAAGCGGCCTTTTGAAGAAAAGGTACGGCTTTTTCTACCGGAAGACGTGACACGAATTCGCTAAGCTGCTCTAGAATCTGGGCTCTCACCTTCTTCTTGCTAAAGAACTTTGTCAGCAGCTTGGAACCCATAGACATAATACCAAACTTGCGCAGCTTGTTCTCAATACTCTCTTTGTTCAGCAGCTCAGTCTCCATAGCGGTAATTAACGACTGGATAATCTTATCCCGATTCTTGAGCAGCAGTGAGGTATGTGGAATACGCAGCCCGAGCGGATGGCGGAATAACGCGGTTACCGCGAACCAGTCGGCAATCCCCCCAACGAGCCCGGCCTCAAAGCCGCCTCTTAGTAGAATTACAGCGAGATTTTCAGGTAGAAATAGTGTAATCAGAAACCCACATGCCATAAAAGCTAGTGACATGGTGGCCAAGTTTTTGGATCTCACGATTAGTCCCCCTTACATACACAGCTGCCGATGTCCTTACGCAGGAAAAATATCGGCGGATCACGTCCCACGACATGAACAGACGATAGACTCGGCTAGTCGATTAGTTTAACCACTATTGTACCACGACTGAACTATTTTCTAAAAATATACGATTAGAATAGGAATGAAAAGGTGTTTTTGGTTTTCAGAATATTAATGATAAGATACAAGTAACGTTCTCACTGGCCCGCGAAGGGCACAACTATGACTGGACAAGGAGATCATACACTATGCTTATTGCTTTAGATATGGATGGTACATTGCTAAACGAAGAAGGACAAATTAGCCCAAAGAACCGTGAGGCGATTATAAAGGCTCAGAATTTAGGTCATATCGTAATTATTGCTACGGGACGCTCCTTTATGGATGCGGAACGACAACTTCGGCTGGCAGATCTGGAATGCCCTGTAGTCAGTCTGAATGGCGCAGTGGTTACATTGTCTGACCACACGCTTGCAGCAAGTAAGCCGCTGAATAAGGAGGACATCATTCCTGCACTACGCTGGATGAACGAAATTCCTGATTTGTATTACGAGGTATACACAGAGGACAACGTATATGTGGAACTCAATAAACGGGTAAGATTAGAGAAGCTATCTGCACTAAGTGAAGAAGAAGTACCGGAGGAGGTCAGCTGGCTGCTCAAAGCAATGATCGATCAGCAGTTTCAACAAGCGGCTGTAACATACGTCGAAAGTATGGAAGAGATCTGGAGTAAAGAAGAAAACGTCATTTATAAAACATTAGCCTTTTCTCTAAACCGGGAGCTGCTCAAAGAAGCCTCCACCCGCTTCGCCGCGATCCCTGGCCTCATTATTACAGCCTCCCATGTCAATAATATCGAAATTAACCATGAGGACGCCAACAAAGGCTCAGGTGTAACTATACTCGCCGCCCACTATGGCATCCCGCTAGCAGATGTAGCCGTAATGGGTGACAGTTATAATGATCAACCGATGTTCGAGGTGGCCGGCTACCGAATTGCCATGGCTAACGCGGCACCCATTCTGAAGGAAATGGCTGAGTTTGTTACCGTCAGTAATGATGAAGATGGGGTAGCGGTAGGAATTGAGCATCTTTTGGCTAAATTCTGAACCAACATACCTTAATCATAAACAGCTAAATAACCTCTGACAGCATCCTGAGGATGGGTCAGAGGTTTTTTTTCTACCGCTTTATACAAGGATGATTGTCCAAGCTCAATGGCTTAGCAAACTCAACGTCTTTTAACAACTCGTTATTCTGCTTATTATGCATAACACGTGATTCGGACAGCCCTGACTGAATCTCCTTGAGTATTTGATGATTCTCATCATATAAGGTGACTGCCAGTAAATGTTCCTCTTGTCTTACAACCAGCTCCATATTTGGTTTAACCTCAAGCGATACCTTCTCAAAAGGAGACACATCGATCATAACTTCCAGTCCCACATTCTTGAATGTATAGGCGTAAGTGACTTCAAGTCCACGGTTATACGTGGCTTCGATCTGTCCCTTTCCTATATTCACATTATAAGCCAAGGATTCAAGCTCTTGCGGAATTCTTGGAGCAATGGTCAGTGTATTGTTAATCAGGTCTGGACGGATACCTAAGAAATATTGATACCACACACGCAGCTGCTCAGCATTAGACCAAGCTTGCAGGTATGCCCCCGTCAACTTCGCCCAGTTCTCCCCTTCCACAGGATAAGCATCCATATTCTCACAAAGTCCACCAACAACACCTAGATTCAAGGCCTGCCAGTTCATATTCTTGAATAGCTGATAGGCGGTTTCTTCCTGCCCCGCTTCAATCATACGCTGCATCGCAATACCATTAAGCCAAATCCAGACCGCACCGTTATGGTAAGCCTCGTCTTTCGGATAATGAGGTGTTAAATGAAATGGACGGAACAAAGGATGATGTCTATCTAAAGAAGCAACGCCCCAAGGGTAGACCAACTCTTCCCATGCGGTACGAATCGCTCTAGCTTTAAAGTCGTTATCATCAAACATTTCAAAAGCAAATAACTGGTTCGGGCGCAAGGAGAATTCCGGCTTGTCCTCTGCGTCTAGTCTATCCGCTAAATAAGGATGAGCTTGATCACAGAAATCCAACTCAAAATGGTGCTTCAAGGTTTCAGCAATGCTCTTCCATTTATCCGCATTTACCTTGTCATTCATATATTCAGCAAAGTAAACACCAGCAAGCAATTGGTTATACCAAAGTGCCTGAATGTCATTGGCGCGGGTATCCCGAGGAGAATAAGACTCCAAATTGCCATCTCTGGCATCCATCCAAGTCTCATTATCTGCGTGCTTTAAGTACCCTTTATCATCTACCCAATATTTGATGGAACCTTCGATACTATTTTGTACATTGTGATAAAGCTCTTTAATGATCGCTGTATCTCCTGAATATTTAACGTAATCCTGCAACTGGCTAATAAATCGCGGTGTACCATCCGTTGTATGGTAATCCACCTTTCCAGGAGATAAGATATTTGGAATTCTACCAAAGTATTTAGAATCTTCGTCCGTATTCTGAAATTCTGCGAATGACAGCAAGATATTTCTAGCCGTTTCGAATTGCCCTGTAACTAACACGGCTCCCGGAAGCGCAATGAATTGATCCCGTCCCCAATATTCGTTAAACCATGGCAGTCCTGCATAGATACCATCACCCTGCTGTCTAGTAACCAACTGATCCATGGTGATGTTCAACCAATTCATCGCTAAAGTAAATGTATCATCACTGCTGGTTAGATGGGCATTGTGGTGTAAGAACTCTTCCATCCGCTTAACACGTTCATCTTTCAGAGCACCTATATCTCGCTTAGCTTTAAGGATTAAACCTGCTGCTGCTTCGTTCGTCTTCCCTACAGCGATATAATAGCCTCCAGCGTTTGCGTCGGCCATTAGAATTTCATTATCCATGTGCAAAGGCGAAGGGTTAATAGCACTAACTGCAATGACCCAATCTCCCTCGATAGGGCTAAAGAACGCGATTTGATCCTGTTGGTTGATATAAGTAACATTCTCTCCTCTTAAAGTAATACCTATGGCTTCCTGCACATTAGCGAGACTAATTTCTAATAGATTATGATAATCCAACAACCACAGCTCTTCTGTCAAATCCGCATGGTTACGCACCATTTTGTAAGGATAGGCCCAAACTTCAGATTGTCGATTGTCTAGCTTCTGCTCACCCACAAATAAAGTGTATCCACCAAAAATTCTATTCTTAGCAATATTCAATCCCTCAAAAAAGGCATGTTCCACATGATTCGTATGATGAGATTGCGTAAAATAAAATGCGGCCTCTTTATTCGTAAATGAAATACTCCGATTAGCTTCTGGAGAGATAAACATCTTCATTTCATCCAGAATTGATGAATGAACTTGATTACTATTACTATTCATTGTAAGCCTCCTACTTGAAAATAGTAGGCCGCTATGAAGCTTCATAGCGGCTGTCTACTAATATTTATTCTTTAACCGAACCAACGACAATCCCTGATACGAAATACTTTTGCATAAACGGATAAATCAACAACAATGGCAGCGTGGAGACTACGATTTTAGCAGCGTTCAAAGTCTTATTCGAAACCTTTGCTAATTCCATTAATTTCTCCGGATCTGTAATATTCTGAACCTCAACGCTAAGCTGTTGGATATAGGTCTGCAATGGATAATTCGCCGTTTTATTAATATACACCAGGGCACCAAAGTAATCATTCCAATGGCCCACAATAGTAAAGAGCGTAACCGTGGCAAGCGTAGGCAATACTATCGGAAGATAAATTGTCCCTAATATTCTCCACTGCGAGGCTCCATCTATATTCGCAGCTTCCTCTAGCGATTTCGGTACAGCCCGGAATGCATTCATCAGCAAGATAACATTCCCTATCGGTACAGCACCCGGTAAGATCAATGACCAGATGGAGTCTAAAAGGTTAAGCTCTTTGACTACCATAAAGGTTGGAATCAATCCGCCTGAGAATAACATTGCAAAGATAACGAGATTCATATAAATCTTCTGACCTGTGAATACTCGTGAACTTTTAGACAATGGATAGGCTGTAAGAATCATCAGTACCATATTCACAAGCAGACCTAACACTACCCGTTCTACAGAGATCATGAATGAACGCCAGAACTGGCTGTCAGACAATAATTTTTCATAGGAGCTAAATGTCGGATTAACCGGGAATATACTTACAAGATTTGCCGAAGCCGCCGCATTATCACTGAAAGAGATGGCTACTAAATTGACTAACGGTATAAGACAGGACAAAGCGAACGCTAGAACAAATACCCAGATAATAACATCTGCAATACGACCCTTGATGTTAGATGCGTAAATGGGAGAACCCCCCTTTCTTTAGAAAATACGATAATCCGTAAGTTTTTGGGCCAATTTATTCGCAGAAAGAATCAGTACGATCCCAACGACCGACCGTAATAGGCCAACTGCTGTACCTAAGCTGTATTGTCTTTCTACCAGACCCACCCGATAAACGTAGGTATCAATAATATCCGAAGATTCATACACCAAAGGATTATACAGATTGAAGATCTGATCAAAACCAGCATTTAATACATTCGGCAAGTTCAAGGTTGTAACCAGCAAAATAGTTGGCATCAAACCTGGCAACGTGATATGCCACAGTTTCTTAAACCGGTTGGCTCCATCGATGGAGCCCGCCTCATAAAGTCCGGGATCAATAGATGTCAGGGAAGCTAGGTAGATGATTGAACCGTACCCGAAACCTTTCCAAACATCTGTTAATACTAGCATCGGTCTAAACCAGGTATTGCTGGCCATAAACAAGACTGGGTCAATCCCAAACCAGCTTAACATGGCATTAACGGGACCTTCATAAGAGAAGATGTTCATGACTACAGTAGCCAAGATCGCCCATGACAAGAAGTTCGGCAGATATACAACTGTCTGTACAAATCGCTTAGCAAACTTCACACGAATTTCATTTAATAACAGGGCAAACACAATGGATGTAAAAGTACCCACAATAATCTTCCATAACGCGATAACGATCGTATTACTGAAAATCTGTTTGCTGTCTGGAATTTGTAGCATAAATTTGAAATTATCAAGACCTACCCAGGATGAACCACTCATTCCTTTAGCCGGAATATAATTCTGAAAAGCCATTATAATCCCGAACATTGGAATAAACGAAAAGATAATTAGGAAAATCATGCCTGGCGCCATCATGAGATGGAATGCTGTCTGATCTTTTTTATTTTTCATTTACGGATCATCTCTTTCAACATCATTTGGTTGCTATCGCTTCGTTAACTTCCTTAGTAATGACTTCGCCGCCAGTTTTATTCCAGCTCTCTACAAACTTATCAAATGCGTCAGGTTTCTGCTCACCTGTAATGATTTTCAAATACATTTCAAGCTCCATTTTAGTAAGTGTTGGCCATTTCAAAGTCATGGATGCTGTACTTCCAAAGAACAATGGATTCACTTCTTTAATATTTGAGGCTTTCACCAAACTAGCTGTTGTAATACTGGAAGTGTAGCCAGCCCATGCATTAGAATCTGGTGTTCCTCCATTCTTCTCACTATCAAGATATTTCTTATAGGAGTTATAAGCCGTCAAATCCTCATTGCTAGTCAATTTACTTGTATCTCCTGTTTCTAATGCTTCTTTCATGATGTCAACATTACGATAGAAAGCGTCATAATAATCGATATTAATGGCAAGTGGAGATCCGCCAACATTCATGCTCTTATAATCTTCAAATTCTTTCAGAGCTTTTGCATCTTTTTCTTGGTAACGCTGATAGTCATATTGAACACTCACGAGCTTGGCTGCCAGTTCAGGATGTTCAAAGCCTTTGCGAACAACCAAATAACTGCTGGAAGGATTTCCAGTGAACATGGTAAGCGAGCCATCCTCTGATTGCGGGGCAACATAAGATACCCATTTCGCTTCTGGATTCAGCTTAAGCGTGTCAGCCACAGTCCAGCTTCCCCACCAGTTATCCATGAACGAACCACTTTTTCCGCTTGTAAGTAGCGCCTTGCGATCATCACCAGTACGTACGGCAAACTGACGATCAATCAAGTTATTCTTGTACATTTCAGACAACTTGGCCAGTGCTGGCTTCATCTCTGGTTGAACAGATCCGTATACGGCCTTTCCACTTCCATCATCAATCCACTGTTTTGGATACGCACCATATAATGAAAAGATATTATTAAATGAGAATTGTCCACCAGAAACACCAGCAACGTTTTCATTATCAACAATAAGACCTAGCGTTTTACCCGCTCCGTTGCCACCTGGATCTTTTTCTACAAATTGCTTAATAATGTTCTCGACATCGGCCATTGTTTTTGGATCAGCAAGTCCCAATTTGTCCATCCAGTCTTTACGAAGCCAGAGGATACCAGGGCCATGTGAGATTTCAGTTGTTGGTATAGCCATCAGCTTGCCATCAAACTTTGCACTATCCAGAACACGTCCACCGTAGGAATCATAAATTTCCTTAATACGGTCACTGGCCGTATTCTCATAAGCTTCTGTCAGATCTGCAATCAGATCGTTCTCATAAAGCTGTTGCAATGTCGCATAGTCGGGAACCACCATAAGATCAGGGATTTCACCACTTACAATGGCCATCGAAACTTTCTGACTATAGTCTGTACCATCATTCGATTCAAACGAGGTCGTATTTTGGATATTCAGCTTATTCTTGAAATATCTTGTCCATACATTGTTGGTGGAATTATCACCCTCATAAGAGGTTCCTGCAAGTGCCGAATAGCTTGTTGCCACTTGTCCCACAGAATAAGAAACCGTTTCAGGATATGCGCCAAACGGAGTCGTCTGTGCTTCTTTCCATGCAGGATCACTCGCATCTGTCTTTGGGGTAGATGCTGAAGAATTATTAGAACTCGAACAACCTACCATAGCAACAGCTAATAGTGATGCTAATATGATGGAGCTTGATTTTCTCAATTTATGTTTCATTATAAGAGCCTCCCTTTTTCTATAAAAAACTCGTATTAGAAAACGATTTCAAAGCGCCGGCCAGCTTCAAAAAAAATTTATATTGTTACTTCCTTAAGTTTATAGATTCTTGCTATCCATCGTAAACGCAAAAAAATTATGTTTTACACAAATAAATACTCATCATTGATGATAATATCGGGGAATTATTGCTACGGTCGAAGATGTTATACTACAATATCAATGTCACTACATGTCGAAAGGTGGTACATAATGTTATCCATACTGGTGGTAGATGATCATAAGGAGGAGCGAGAGGGGATTGCTTTCCTCATTAAGGAGCTTGGCTTCCCCCTCCAATTGCATGTTGCAGAAAACGGCCGTAAAGCACTTGAATATGTAAGCGCACACTCTGTCGATATTCTATTTACCGATGTGCGGATGCCTATAATGGATGGATTACAGCTAACAAAGGAAGCATTAAAGCTGCACTCCAAACTTAAGGTGATCTTATTCAGCGGATTCGCTGAATTTGAGTATGCTAAAACAGCCCTCTCCCTGGGCGTATCCGAGTATCTTTTGAAACCGGTTAATATAGAAGCGTTCCAGACTACTTTGGAAAAGGTTATTCAGGAATTAAAGCACCAGCAGCAAAAAGAAAAAGCGTCTCAAAGAAAGCTAAGCTATGTGAGAAAACATCTACTCTTCTCTCTAGTCAACGGCATCGGAAGCCCGCCTCCTCTTCAAGAGCTGTCTATTGAATTACCGAGCCAATACAATAAAATGCTTTTGTTAGAATTCGATAAGCCATTTTTTGAATCTGTAGATTCGGAATTCGAAGAGTTTGTACTTGGTTTAGTAGACTCATCTGCTGATTACTTAAATCTAAACGGATGTCAAAGCCTACTACTGTTTCCTGAGCAAAAGTCCCCTTCTTCCCAGTTTGATAATCATTCAGCGATGCACCTGCATCATTGTATCCTTGATAAATATAAAGTGAATTGTTATCTCGCTATGAAAGAGGAAGTAACCTCAATACTAGATTTAGGTTCAATTTTGACTTCATTAGAAGAATTGATGGAATATCGTTTTTTTCTCCCAGATACTTTTGTATTTAATACACAAAATGACTTACATTTCTCTGAGGCCTTGTATCCAGACCTTACAGATAGTCATCTACTAGATCAGATTCGTAATAATTTGAAGGATCAAGATATTTTTAGCTTACGGGCAAATACTGAAATTTTATATCAAAAATACGTACATCAAGTACAGTATTCACATTTGTATGTAAAGTATATGTTCTCCACCATCTATCAAGAAATCATGACACAAGCTGCACCGATATCAGAAATGGAGCTGCAGACTGCCGTCGAGACCATATATGGATCTGAAGATTTGCGGGACATCAAAGATATCATATTTGAAGGTATCGCTCGGATTGATCAGAACTCCACCAACCATGAGCCTATTCAGAACCGTGATGTCGATGCCGTCAAACAATATATTGAACAATATTATGCAGATGATCTCAGTCTGGAAATGCTTGCTGCTAAAGTGTATTTATCTCCACATTATCTTAGCTCCATCTTCAAGAAGCAGACAGGCTGTGGGCTTAATAAATATATTAAGAATGTCCGCATGCAAAACGCAAAAGAGTTGTTAACAAATACGCATCAAAAAATATCAAGCATTTGCACCGCAGTGGGCTATCGCAATATTTCATACTTCTGCCAAAATTTCAGGGATTTCTATGGGTACACACCAGAAAAATATAGACAGTATAATCAGAAGTCCTCTGTATATCGGGAGGAGCATTATGCAACTTTGGCGGACACTTAAGCAAAATATTCACGATTTGAAGTTTCAAACCAAGATCATGCTTTCATTTATGTTAATCAGTATGATCCCTGTTATTGTATTGGGCAGCTTCTGCTATCAGGAAGCCAAATCTTCCCTCATTAAGCAATCCAAATCTGATTTGAAGGCAGCCTTAAATCAAGGGGCTTTAGCTTTAAATAGTCATTTAGATGTCTACAATAAACTCATGAATTTCTTGAGTTTTAATCAGGAAATTATTAATTCAGCCAATCATACCTATACAAGTATGTATGAAATGTATGATCAGTTAACCCATGTGATTGACCAAAATTTCAATACGGCACGGTATCTAAATACCGGTGTAGAACAAATAACGCTGTATACAGGAACCAATCTTTTGGCACATGGCAATACCGTCCGAGCCTTAAATGATATTAAACAGAAACATTGGTACCCGGCGTTGATGAAGTCAGTCGATGTCCTGTGGTTTACGGATAACAAGGAAATTTTTGCTGTTCGACGCATTATCAATACGAAACAGAAAAATCCTAAAGAAAATGTGCTGTATGCACGTGTGAATTACGATTCGCTATTTAATCCTTTTGACCCCCTACTCTCTCAGGGTTCAGAGATTCTTGTCAAAGATGCTTATGGAAAATCGATCTATGCCTCGCCTGGTATAGAAGGATATATTCCTTCCAATAGCACAGACAACATGGATACGCTGCAATGGAAAAATACAAAGTACACTGTATTGCAATCTGAAGTTCCTATATCAGGATGGACAGTGATGTTATGCAAACCTACGAAGATGATTACGAATTCTGCCTGGAAAATCCTCACGACAATCGGGCTTGTTATTGTTGCCTGTATTGCTGCCGTTGCTATAACTGCCAATCTATTCTCTCGAAAATTCAATTCACAAATTAAGCGTCTACGCAATAATATGCGTACCGTAGAAGAGGGGTCCCTGGAAGTTACGGTCACCAGTACATCCAAAGATGAAATCGGAGATTTAATCAGAGGTTTTGGCAATATGGTTGACAAAACTAAAGTGTTAATCGATAAAGTATATATTGAGGAAATTTCACGAAAAGAATATGAAATGAAAGCCCTACAATCTCAGATCAATCCTCATTTTCTATATAATGCTCTTTCGCTCATCAATTGGAGAGCCATTCGAATCCATGCCACAGATATTAGTGAAATGGCGCAGCTTCTGTCCACGTTCTATCGGACTACCCTGAATAAAGGGAATAATATCATTTCAGTTTCGGATGAACTATTGAATGTACAAGCTTATATACAAATTCAGCTTAACATGCATAGCAACAGCTTTGAGGTAGAATACCAAATCGACGAGGCTATTCTCTCTTATTACATGCCTAACCTGATGCTTCAGCCTCTAATAGAGAATGCTATTATTCATGGCATCGAGAATAGAGAAGAAGAAGGAAGCAAAATTATTCTATCCGGAGAAATGGTGGAGGAGTGTATCCTCTTCAAAGTAAAGGATAATGGCGTTGGCATCCCACAAGAACGACTTAATCTTCTGCTAAAATCCCAGTCGATAGGCTATGGGCTCAAAAATGTAAATGACCGGGCTATGCTAATGTACGGACCAGAATACGGCTTATCCATTAGCAGCATTCTAGGACTGGGAACGGAGGTCATCTTTCGATTTCCATCCAAAAGATACGAAGGTGGCTCAAATTTATAACGATTATACTCAAAATCAACCGGGACAAGTACGCTGGTTTCAAAAAGACCCGGTTGATTTACTTCAATTCATTGATTTACAAATGATCAGGAGCGCTTTCCTCCCCCGCCCATTCGGCAGAAACACGCACATAGTCCCCCACATCAGGAGACGTCACCAGTTCAATAATGATCAATTCGAGCGGTGTAATCGCCCGCAAACCATGTCTCGCACCGGCAGGTACTGTGACCGTGTCTCCGGCTGTAACTGCATGAAGAACGCCGTTCATACGGTACTCTCCATCCCCCGAAAGTAAAGACCATATTTCTTTGGTATGCCTGTGAAAATGATAGCTGGTGTGCTTTCCTGCCAACATCGTGATTTTGGAAGTCGTAACCTCAACCCCTGCAGCTGTTCGTGAGAAATCGAGAATGCGCGAGCTTCCCCACCGCTTTTCTTCAATCATCGGCTTCGCCGCATGACCCTCCAGCTTCTGCTTAATCCGTTTCGCCTGCTCGATCCCAGCAACCAAAATACCATCCGCACCCGCCGCCACAATCAAACCTGGGGCACCAATAACATGCACGGGACAAGAGAGCTCGTTCACCAAATAGGTTCCTTTTGAATCCTCAGAAATGCTTCCTCTGCCAATTGTTTTTACCTGCAAATGAGGGGTAAGTGCATCCCAACTACCAATATCCGCCCAAACTCCGGTGTAAGGAATAACTACCGCTCGCTGCGTATGCTCAAGCACTTCATAGTCAAAACTTCGTTCTGGCAATTCGTCATAAAGCTCCACTAGCTCCGTGTAATCTACTGGAAGCTTCCGTGTCACCATACTTGAGAGCAAGTGTCCTAATGAGCAGGAGAACACCCCACAGTTCCATAGTCCTCCACGGGAAATGAACTCGGCCGCCGCCAATTCGCCGGGTTTCTCTGCAAATTGCTTCACATTTAGAAAAGACGTCCCCTCTGAACCTTCACTCGGCAATATATACCCGAACTGTGTGGATGGGAATTCAGGCGTAACACCGATCAGGGCAATATCCGCTTGTGATTCGGACAGCACGCTGGGAAACTGCCGAAGCTGACTGAAAAAAGAAGCCTCTACATAAGAGTCCACCGGAATGACCACAACGATCTCTTCTAAGTTTATTTTCTTTACGGAATGCAAATAGCTCGCCGCCAGTGCAACTGCAGTAAAGGTTCCCCGCTTCTGTGGCTCCGCCAGTAAAGCAACCTGATTTCCAACAGATTTGCGGGTAATTTCCACCTGACTGCGATGGGTTACAATGCAGCTTGAATCTAACAATCCTGCCTCATCCAGCCCTCTGCATACTCGCTCGATCATCGACTCCATGCCGCCATTTTCTGTTGGGAGAAGTCTTAAAAATGCCTTTGACCTGATCTCATTTGACAGCGGCCACAACCTCTTCCCCGATCCCCCTGAAAGGAGCACGATCTGCAACGTTATCGCCCCCCTGCGCTGGACTTACTACCCGGTGTTCTCACATACCCCTTCCGCTTATGAAAAGACAAGGATCTGTATTTTTTCGCCAGCTCATTCAGCTTCTGCTTGGACAGCTGACCTGCATTCATATGAAGACCTTTATTGCGTGCTGTTTGGATCTTCATGCCCCCACGTTCCTTCGAATACAGGTAATTCCCATAAGTTTCGAATTCAGAGAAAGCAAATTGCTTAGTACGGTTCATACTGTGTAAAATCGCCGAATACCAGGGCTTCTGATGCTTTGCTTCTATTTCTCTTTTCATTTGGGCCAATTGACTACGTTCAAACAGCATGTAATGGGTCACAAAAGAGGATGTAGATGACGCCTTTCTACCCATCAGCTTCCTATAGGTTGTAAAGTACTGAGGCTGACTCCAATTGCGGCTGTAAAAAATCGTCTTTCCCTTCTCACGGAATCTATGAGGAGCGATTAAGACCGTATCTGCATCGATGACTAAAAAATAGTCAGCCGTACACAGCTTGTCACCATTCAATTTCAGCAATTGCTGAAACAACCACCCCGACCGTTCCCATGTGCGTGAACGGTAATGAATGTCTTTTTTCGTAATCGGCAGGACCGTATTCTCATTAATAAATGTGCAGCCCTTAGCACGGCAGAAATCGATGATCCGCTGCTTCTTGGGAGCAACAATCAAAATTTCGCCGATGGGATGCTTAACATGTGCTCGAACAGCGTCAATTACATAGGGCAGTGTAGCCAGATCTTTTTCAATAGCCGGAATCAGTACATCTATAGTAGCGGCATGTCTTATGCTGACTTTACGGGGTGAGGGCATAGGGTCATCTCCATATCATGATTTTGCTTTAGGATATGAGCATGATAAGGAAAGGGAATGGGCTTTACTGTAAACATAAGAGCGGGGCGCTCACGGAGCCCATTTCGCTCCTTTCTGGGGGATTTATGCCCTTCTTTCCGCTCACCTAGCCTAATTCCAGCATTTCTACGGGATTTATACCGTACTTTACGCTCACGGAGCCTAATTCCAGCATTTCTACGGGTTTTATACCGTACTTTCCGCTCACCGATCCTCACCCACGCAACCAAACCTCACCCTTTATCCACACTATATCCAGCATTTTTTTCTGTGCAGCAAAAACGCTGGGATGGTATATTGTAGATTGGCTAAATTTAAGACACTATTTAAGATGAACTCAAAGCATCATAAGATTAGATTCTTTGAGGACACTCTATACCGAAATATATGAAGGTGAATCTATTGAATAAGCTCTTATTTCATAATATCCCGCTGGGAGCAACCGGCGAACGCATCCCGCAAGCGGCAGTAGCTTCAGCACAGACCAGCAAGGAACTAGTGAAGCGGGAAGAGGGGGACTCCGCTTATTTCCGCAGGCTGGAGGAAGGCGGCATCCTGCTCAACCGCCCGCAGATTGCCGCGGTGCGGCATCATAAAGGGCCGCTGCTGACACTGGCCGGCGCAGGCTCCGGCAAAACCTCGGTTCTGATCTGCAGAACCGGTTATTTGTTGTCCGTGCGCGGCGTCTCGCCAAGTCAACTGCTATTGCTGACTTTCTCTAGCAAAGCCGCGGCAGAAATGCGCGAACGTATCGCTCTCTTGCCGGGCGTAAGCACAGCGGACGTCGCAAGGCTGCAGGCTCGGACGTTCCATTCCTTTTTCCTGTTTTTCTTACGCAGACAGGGATTGCAGCAGGAAATTTTCAGTGAGACACGGCGCCAGCATATCCTATTGAAGCAGATCATGCGGGAACTCGGGCTGCCGAAGGATGCTTATCCTCCAGAAACCCTACTCTCACTACTCTCTTCCTGCAAAATGAACATGGGCACCGTGGAAGATCTACCGGAAGCAACCACTGCCGAAAAAGAAATGAAATCCATTCTAGAAATATATGAACAATGGAAACAAGAAAATTTCAAAATTGATTTCGATGATGTCCTCTTAATTGCTTATCGGATGCTGAAGGAGCGTCCGGCGCTTTTGCAGGAATTGCAGATGAGATATTTGTATGTAATGGTCGATGAGTTCCAAGATACAAATGCCTTGCAGTATGAGCTTGTCAAAATGGTTGCTCACCCACAGCATAACCTAATGGTGGTTGGTGATGATGACCAAACGATTTATTCCTTCAACGGGGCGCGCAGCGAGTTCATTTTGGAGTTCGAGAAGCTCTATCCGGGAGCCAAGGTGATTACTCTCGATATTAATTACCGTTCTGGTCCAGCTATAGTCGGACTCGGCAACGGCATTATCCGGCACAATACACGCCGGCGCTCCAAAACCCTGCAAGCGGCCAAAGGCAGCGGAAATCAGCCCCGGTATTTGCGTCCGCAGACAGCAGACGAGGAAGCTGAGCAGATGATCGAGCATATTTTAAATGAGGTCTCTACCGGCAAAAGAGAATATCGAGACTTCGCCATGTTGTATCGAGCGTCCAGCAGTAATCGGGCTGTTCTCGAACTGCTCCTTTTACGCGATATTCCTTATATTGATTACGGAGAAGGACAATTATTGTACGAGCACTGGTTGATCTCTCCGGTAGTGGATCATTTGCGACTCTCCGTAAATCGGCGGAATTTTGCAGCGATGGAGAATATCCTGCCGACGCTGTATATGAACCGTGAAAAAGGCATGAATCACATCCGCCAGATGGAAGCGAGACAGCCCAAACAAGGACCGCTGATCCACCTGTTGTCTATGCCTGGCATGGAAGACTTCAAGGGAGGTAAGCTAAGAGATCGGCTCGATCTCATTCGGAATATACGTGAACTGACCCCGATACAAGCGATCCGTCAGATCCGTAGCCAATTCTATGATTATTTCATCGAGGCGAATGAACGGCATCAAGCGACGCTGCACCGAGAGACGTTAAAAGAAATGCTAGATGAGCTAGAATCCTCTGCGGCGCGTTTCGACAGCATCCCTGCCTTTCTTGATTTCATAGATAATGTTACCGAGCGCAACGAGCATAATCGTCAACCTGGCACGAAAGAGCAAGGCAACCGGATTGCATTAATGACCATTCATAAATCAAAGGGACTTGAGTTCCCTGTAGTCTTTTTAATTGGAGCGTCTGAGGGAATCCTTCCGCATAGCTCTGCACTGGAGGGCGACCGGCTAAAAGACCGCAAGCTTGCGGCCGCAAGCATTGGAGCTTCAAGCTTAGCAGCATTGGAGGAAGAGCGGAGACTAGCGTATGTGGCAGTTACGAGAGCCCGTGAGGAGCTATTTATCAGCTCGCCCGCACAACATCGGGGTAAAAAAGCGGAGGTCTCCCGCTTCATGTTATCCGCCTTCCGATCTGCCGTTTCTGCTTCTGCAGCGACTTCGGTGGGCAGAACTGTAACGACAAGATCGGTAACGACAAGAGCCTTGCCGACCAGCCGAACAACCACAACAAAAACCCATGTCGTTCCAGTATGGAATTGCACGAGCAGCAGTTGTCCTGGTTGGACACGCATGAAAGCTGGCGGAGCTGAGGATCACTTGACCTCAAAGCCCTGCCCACTCTGTAGCTCATCTATGACGAAAGATCAAAGAGAAGTTCCTGTATAATTTATACGCAAAAAAGCAAGTTTCCACTTCCTTGGAAACTTGCTTTTTAATATAACACGCCAGGGTTCAGCTTAGGTCCACGCCCACAAAAATCCATCCCGATCCCATGCGATCTTTCCGCCATGCAGCTTCCGGAAAGCTTTCTTTACTTCCTTGGACAGTGAGGCATTGCCGTTCTCATTCACAAATACAAATTGTTCCCCAAAATTCTCTTTCACATATTCAATCGCCGCAGTCTGGTACAAGGTACCCGTAAAACGAATTTCCTTAACCATCCATTCGGCTACGTCTTGCGCAGTTACCTCCATATGGATATGCCCCCTTCCGTGTGTACTTCTTGCTAAAATGTGCCCTCATTATAACATGAATACAGCCCGACCGGACAAACGTCCGAATCGGGCTGTATTGGGCTGATTCTAATTATTGTAGATAGTTACGATTCGAAGGATAACGAGTTTTCTGTCCACCACTTACCATCAGCAGAATTCCTGTAATTAAGTGTAATCCCCAGCCCACAAATGGAATCCAAGCGAGTAAAGAAGTTATAATTCCGAGTACTGAACCATAAATAGATTCTTGGTTCTTTGAAGATAAAATTAAAGTAACCAGGTGAAGAATAAACATCAATCCCAGTACAGAGTATCCACTGAACATTACAATAGCAGCACCCAGAAATGGAATCGCCAAAATAATCTCACACGAACCTGTAATCCATTTCATGGATTTAGAAGTACTCAATAGATAACCTCCTAAATAGGAAAAATATACTATTTAGTATACAAAAAATCCATGCTTATCGCATATGATTTTTGTCGTGCTTTACTATTTTATGTTTATCCTAAAATTACAGGTTCCTCTACTTCATGCTGTAATTGCTTCTGTACAAATGGAGGCAATCCTTCCTTACTCATTGCAGCCGAAGGAGCAAGACCTAAGCAGTGGCACATTAGCGGAGCTAGCCGCAACTGGGGGATTATTTGATCCTCTTTTTCCCGCGGTAATCGATCTACTCCAAACGTATATAACGGCACATCCCGTTCAGAATTGGTTTTTCCGCCGTGGTACCCATTGGCATTCATCCCATGATCTGCCGTAATCAGAATCTTATATCCCTGCTCCATCCAAATGGGCAAAACAGTGGCCAGCAGACCATCGGCAGTACGCACGGAAAGCTCATATTCCTTGCTCTCCCCGCCATAACGATGCCCGGCATCATCTATGTTCATGGAGTGAATGTATAGAAAATGCGGATCAAAAGCACTCCGTAAATATACAGCGTCGGCAAACACATGGCTATCAGGATAGTGATCCTCGAAATAAAAACTGCCATGCTGAATCGGCTTCATCACATTGTGCTGATGGCGGTCAGCCAGCGGATCAAAGGGGGCTGAATTATAAAGCTCACTGATCCAATGATAGGCGACAGCAGCTGTACGCAGATTAGCATTCACTGCCAGATGGAATACGCTCTCTTCATAGCTTGGTCTGACAATATGGTTAGCCGTAATTCCATTTTTGGACACGGGTGTACCCGTTAAGAGCACTTCATAAAGCGGACGTGACAAACTGGGTAATTCCGACTGTACTCGATAACAAGATAAGAGTTCCTGCTCCACAAGATGCTCCAGATACCCCATGTATGTGCGAGCTGCATCATATCTAAGTCCGTCTAAGACAACCACAATAAGTTTATTGGTCATTTCCGTCATTCTACTCACGCTCCTTCTCGCTCTAAATGTAAAAGCTCGGAAGGGTTCAGCGCCAGCGTGACTTTATCCCCTTCTCCAACCCGCAGCCAGCGTCCGTCATTTAAAAGATCAACCGTTAATCGGATGCCTTCAGCCTCAACCGTACATCGAATGATATTCCCTAACACAGATACCGATTTAATGATTCCATCCACAAGCTGTGCTCCGGCAGCGGCCTCCTGTTGACCTGCTCCCTCATGCAGTAGGGTTACAGCCTCAGGACGAATAGCAAAGCTGTCCATCCCACTATCTATTCCATGGAACAGCGCCATTACTTCGGGCCGAGTTAATACGTTATAACTGCCCATGAACCGGGCAACGAACTCTGTGCGCGGCGCAGTGTACAGTCCTTCCGGTGTTCCATCCTGAACAATTCGTCCCCCGTTCATAATACAGATGCGGTCGGATAGAATCAGTGCTTCCTCCTGATCATGCGTAACGAATAGTGTCGTCATGTTAAAGCGCTTCTGAATATCGCGAATTTCGGCACGTAGATTCTTACGAATCTTAGCATCGAGTGCACTCAGGGGTTCATCCAGCAGTAACACTTTGGGCTGCACGGCAAGAGAACGGGCCAATGCTACCCGCTGCTGCTGTCCACCGGAGAGTGAATGCGGATAGACGTCCCGCTTCTCCTCCAGATCAACCAAAGCCAGCAATTCGTCTGCGCGACTACGACGGGCCGACTTGGATAAACCGCGCATCTTCATACCATATTCAATATTTTGACTTACCGTCAGATTAGGGAACAGCGCATAGGACTGAAACACCATGCCCACCTCGCGTTTACGGGGCGGCAGATTGGCCAGATCTTTATTCTCCAAGAGAATTCTTCCGCCATCCAGCTCCGAAAGGCCAGCTATGCAGCGCAGTAATGTGCTTTTTCCACAACCGGAGGGCCCCAACAGCGTCACAAGCTCCCCTTCGCGAATCTCCAAATCTATATTGTCTAGCACACAGGTATCACCGAACATTTTGCGTATCCCCTGCAGCTTCAGATAATCGTTCATCCCTTAACGCCTCCTCCCATCTTTTTGCCAAGCTTCATCAGTACCATTGAAAGGACTAGAATAAACAGAAAATACGAGATTGCAATCGCGCTGGCTAAATGTCCGCTTTCGCCCATTCTTTGATAAAGATATACCTGAATCGTCTGAATATGCCCCCCAACTAGCATGTTTGTAAGGACAAATTCGCCGAATAGAACGGAGAAGGATAACAGGGTCGAGACGATAACCCCAGGCCAGATATTTGGTAAAATCACATTCACAAAGGCCGTTCTGCGGCGGGCACCAAGCAATTCCGCGGCATGCAGCAGTTCTACAGCGTTAACGGTCAACAGACTATTACGAATGCCCTGATACATATAGGGAAGGATGACCACAAAGTACGCTCCTACCAGTAAGTAAGCTGTTCCAGCGATGTCAAAGAGACCCGTGGAATAGGTACGGATAAGTCCCACCGCAGCTACTACACCGGGCACGGCATAGGGCAGAACAACAATCACTTTCATAAAGCTCTCCCAATGTGGAAAATAAATCGTGATGACAAAAACAGCTGGCAGCATCACGGCCAGACTCAGCACCACGCTAATCAGGCATAAATACAGCGAGGTCCAAAGCGCCTCTAAAAAACGAATATCCTTAAACATTTCGCTGAACCAATTCAGTGTCCAAGCTTGAGGCAATAAGGTATTCTGCCAGTCCAACGCAAAAGCATACATACCGGTTGCCAACAGTGGAAGTAATAAATACACCATGAGCAATAGCATAAAGGTGCGTGGTGCGAAGCCCGCTTTACGTATATTCATTGCCGAGCCTCCTCATTAGCTGCTGTCCATAAGCGCCGAGAAGACTTGGCTTTTACATTCGTTTTACTGACCGCTTTAGCTCCGAATCTCTCCGTACGCCGAACCATCAGGTGATTCAGATAGACGGCCAAAATCGTAGTCAATCCAAGCAGAACAGCAAGCGTACTGCCCATTTCCGGCTGAGTCACCACATCTCCGGCAACGAGTGAACCGATCCGTACCGCCAGCAGATTATAATTACCGCCAACCAAAGCATATGCTGTAGCATAAGCGCCCATCGCATTAGCAAACAGTATCCCGAGTGTGCCGAAGATCGCCGGCGTTAGAATTGGTAGCCCGATCGTCTTCCAGAACTGCCATGGCCCAGCCCCCAGCAAGGATGCTGCCTCTCTCCACTGCTCACGAATGCCATAAAAAGACGGATATAAGAGCAGTAAAGCTAACGGAACCTGAAAATATACATACACCAGAATCAGACCAGACCAGCTATATAAATCAAAATCGGTAAAAACACTCCAGCCCCACTGTTTGAATAAGAGCGTAAATACCCCGTTATTTCCGAGCAAAATAATATATGCAAAAGCTAGTGGAACCCCTGCGAAGTTAGAGGTCATATTCGACAGCATTAAGAGTCTGTCCCTTACCCTCGGAGTGAACCGAGTAATACAATAGGCACAAAAAAGTCCGACAATGATCCCTATCAGACTAGAGGTTAAAGAGATCAGCAAGCTGTTTTTAATTGCCTGCATGTAATAGGCACTTTGCAGTGCGTGCAGATAATTACCTAGCGTAAACCCAGTCCCATCTGCCTTTTGGAAGCTTCCCGTCAGCATGGACAATACAGGTACCAGCTGAAATGCCAACACCATCATTGCAAACGGAAGGAGTGCCAGGATCACACCGCGGCTTTTCTGTTTCAACTTACTCACTCCTTGTCGCGGGAATAGAACAAGGGCACCTTACGGCATCGTGACGAAGGCGCCCTGCTTCTTTTTTTAGGGGGAGAACAATCCTAGTTCAAATGCACAAGTACACGTTCCTGCCATAGCTGCGGAATAGTCTTCGCTGTCTCTTCCCAAACCTTGTAATCACCTACAGGTTTAGCGTTGACATACTCTTCTTTGGATAGCAGCTTAGCCGCAACATCATCAGGCAGCTTTACACTGTCACGGATCGGACGAGCGTACCCTTTGGCAAGGTTAACCTGTCCTTCATCACTAAGGATATATTGACGTGTCAGCTTCGCAGCGTTAGGATGCGGCGCATATTTGTTAATGATCGTTGCATAGCCGCTCACTACACTGCCTTCCTTTGGAATGGCTACCGCGAAGCCATCTTTGTTGATCTGGTCTCTATAGTTCAAAGCGTTGAAATCCCACAGCAGGGTAACTTCTACTTCCCCTTTTTCAATGTTAGCAAGGGAAGCTTCTGCATTGGAGAGACGCCCTTTTTTAGCCAAATCCTCGAAAAAAGCAATCCCCGGCTCAATGTTCGACTCATCGCCACCAAAAGCAATCGCTGCGGCCAATACAGCCATCTGCGCTTGAGCAGCTTTGGTTACATCGCCAACGATGATTTTGTAATTGCCGTTCTTCAGATCTTCCCAGCTCTTCGGTGGATTAGCCACGAGCTTGGTGTTCGTCAGAAACGAAATCGTCCCTTGATAGCCGACAATCCAATTTCCGTCCTTATCCTTAGCCCAATCTGGGATCTCATCCCAATAGGTCGTTTTATAAGGCTGCGTTACCCCTTTATCTACAGCAACCGATCCAAAAGCGATCCCTACATCTCCAATGTCAGCCGTTGGCTTGTCTTTTTCCGCATCAAACTTGGCAATTTCCTCCGCGCTCGACATATCGGTATCTGAATGTGTAAGACCATACTTACTACTCATATCACTCCATGTATCTTTCCAGTTCGCCCAGGAATCCGGCATTCCCACACTGATAACACTGCCCTCTTCTTTAGCTTTACTCTCAATCTCGGTCAGACTTAATTCTTTGGTGCCAGCATTTCCATTCGTTGATTCGTCAGCCTTAGCCGAATTTCCACAAGCAGCAAGCAACAGGACGAGCAAGGATAACATTAGACCCATCGACAATTGATTTTTGATCCCTTTTTTCATGATTTCCCCTTCACTCCTATTTCTTATTTGCGGGCTTCTTTATGCTCCAACTGTTAGGCACCCAATTGCAGTATAGGCGTGTACTATTATCGTGACATTAAGGAGGATAGGAATATTTGTAAATAAAAAGGAAGACATGCCAAAAAGCCACCTGATCCACTCAGGCAGCTTTGGTGTTTACGTTATTTTATTAAAGCCATCTTACCTTCTACGTGCCGCCATACTAACCACACCGTATCTATAGAGCACTTTCTTACCGAACCAACCAAATAGCCGATCCGTGAAAAAGCCCATAAAACCAAGGCAGAACAAACCAACAAAGATCCAATCGGTACGAAAAAATAACCGTGAATTCCAAATCAGATAACCTACACCTTCGTTCGAAGCAATCATTTCCGCCCCGATAATCGCCATATACGAAGTTCCCATCGCTAGCCGGATGCCTGTGAAAATGTACGGTATCGTCGCCGGAACGATCACATGAATCAGGATTTGCCACTCACTAGCGCCCATACTGCGGGCTGAGCGGATTTTATCCTCCTCCACAGACATGACACCGGTCAAGGTATTCAGCACCACAATAAAAAAGGTAGCGTACATAATCAACGCAATCTTCGACTGCTCCCCAATCCCAAACCACACTAGAAACAATGTGATAAACGCAATCGGCGGGATAAACCGGATGAAGTTCAGAAAAGGCTCTGCAAAGATACGAATCACATTCACCTTTCCAATTACCAATCCTACGGGAATCGCTATTAAACTGCCGAGTACCCAGCCAATGAGCACCCGGTAAAAGCTAATGCCGATATATTGCATCAAGGTGCCATCTTCCAGCAGTTCCCGTCCACCCTTGAACGTACTCCATGGCCCAGGGATCACATCAGGACCGTAGATCACCGCTCCAAGCTGCCAGATGCAGAGTGCGGCAATCCATAGTATGGATACGGAGACCCATTTCTTTTCCACCCATTTCATCATCTGTTCCACCTTATCCTATTCTTCGAAATGGCCCTGAATTTGATTGTATAGCGAGTAAAATTCCGGTGAGCTTATATCCCGCGGATAAGGGAGCGTGTTGTCATAAATGTTCGTGATGTTAGAGGAAGGCCCCACAGACATAATGCCGATCCGTTCCCCCAGCAGCAAAGCTTCCTGAATATCATGGGTTACAAAAATCACCGTCTTATGCGTCTGTTGCCAGATATTGACCAGCTCCTTCTGCATCGTCCTCCGAGTCATCGCATCCAGCGCACCAAATGGCTCATCCATCAGCAGGATCGCCGGATCATTGGCGAGCACTCGTGCCAACTGGACACGCTGCTTCATACCACCTGACAGCTCCTTAGGGAATTTCTGCTCATGCCCGTTCAGCCCAACAAGCCCGATGAACTTATCCGATATTGTGCGTCGTTCTGCCTTCGCGATTTTCTTCATTCTCAGTCCAAACTCCACATTCTCTCGAACCGTTAGCCAAGGGAATAAAGAGGAATCTGCTTGCTGGAACACTACTGCCCGATCTCTGCCCGGTTTATTCACCTCTTCGTTATCCACCCGAAGGTTACCGCCAGATTTGGAAACAAATCCGGCGATCATATTCAGCAGCGTCGATTTTCCGCAGCCACTTGGGCCGAGTAGAACGAAGAACTCCCCACCTTTGATTACGAGATCCACGTCTTTAATAATATAATGAACATCTCCGGCGGCTGGCTCACTGTAGCTCTTGCGAAGCTGCTCAATATGAATGGTGTGCTGCTTAGCAGGTAATGACATGCTGAACCCTCCTATTTCTTATACGTGACTTCATCCGGCAAAGCTTTGGTCAGCGGTTCAAGATTAAGCTTGCTATCCAGATCGAAGTCCTTTTCGATGATTCCAGTGTCGACCATATATTTCTTCTGTTTAGTCAGACTGTCATATGCTTCCTGCGTGAACCCAAGGGCCCAAGGATTATTTGGAAGATCTTTGATCGTGGATTCCTTAGGCTGCTTCACTTCCTCGTACATCAGATCAGCCACCTCATCCG
This sequence comes from Paenibacillus sp. VTT E-133280, assembly GCF_002264385.1. Lineage (NCBI taxonomy): Bacteria > Bacillati > Bacillota > Bacilli > Caryophanales > Paenibacillaceae > Paenibacillus > Paenibacillus sp. VTT E-133280. The sequence continues at coordinate 8,108 of NZ_NFUX01000073.1, read as the reverse complement.
GATGAGCCTGTGCATAACTCCCTGCTTCATCCACTGCTGCGAGAAAGTTCGCGATCCCCTCTGGATTGTTGGTTACAAAATCATTACCTGCTACAATGCCCATACCTAACCGTACGGTTGTTTTGGACATATCCGTCAGCTCATGTACGCCAGCAAGGGCACCCAGCTTATCATTAAGAACAGAACCATAGAACCATGCCCCATCCACAGCCCCCTGCTTCAAAGCAATATAAGATTCATCAAAGGCTCCCTGTCCTATCAATTCCACATCACTTAGAGCAAGCTCATGTTCTTTCAAATATTCATCCCAAAGGTATGGAATAAAGGTTCCGCGAATAAAGCTTAGCTTCTTACCCTTCAATTCCTCAGCTGTCTTGATGTCATCCTGTACGAACAGCTTCCATTCTGTTGAAGCTTCATCTGTCGCTAGACCTGCCGAGGCGATGATTGAGTAATCCCCTTTCGACACTGCGTTCAGCAAGGGGAAGTCCGCCCCGAAAGCCACATCCACCTGTTTAATGAAGAGTGCATTCACACCTTCTGCCGGAGAACCAAAGTTGACTAGTTCAGCATCTATCCCGTGTTTGGCAAAGATACCTTTATCTAACGCCACACGAAAAGTTGGATTCGTATTGATGTCGGCGATTTTAATCTTCAATGTCTCTTCTTTGCCGCTTGCTGCTCCATCTTTAGCGGGCGACGCATCACCTTTGGAGCTGCAGCCTGATAAAAGGATAACAACGGATAAGGATAAGAGCAGAAAGCTAGAGTTGATCCATGATTTTTTCAAAACGACATCCCCCTCAAATTTATGAATTGGCTTTGCGGCTACTACCTTCATCTGTCGTCGCCACACAAGCAGCTCCCTCAACAAACGGCAGGGTTGTCGCCACACTCACTACGGAATCCGAACCTTTAGGTGCGGCCCCCGGTACTCTGAACTGTGTTACATCTATCGGCTCAATCGCTTGTTCTTCCGGCTTCTCCAGCTGTGGTACCCACGAATATGGCACACGATAGGAACGATAAACCATGTTCGTATTTCTGGAGTCAATAAAAGGTGAGATATATTCCCACACCAGTTCATGTTCTGGCGTAACCTCGAAAAGTCTACCGTTAGATCCTTCTGTAATTAAGGTGTTGCCATTCAGCAGTCGCTGGGCTGAGCTGATATAAGGACTGTAGAATTTATAAGAATCCGTCGGAACGGAGAAGCCTGCCTCTGCCGCGGTATACTGCCATTCAATTTCGAGTGTCACTGGATTAATCTCCAGAATTCGAGAGTAGTCGCGTAGTGCATTCTTTTGCCCAAAGGGTGAGGATGGATTAGGAAGACCGTAACCGCCCCAACCTCCGTTATCAAATACGAGTAAGTTTCCTTCTCCGGGCAAGCCCTTCGGAATGATGTGGGCGTGATGCTGGCCAATGATCCAATCGATAGACTTCAATTCTGGTATTGAGTAGTCTGGACCAATTCTCCACACGATGGCCCCGGTACGCTTATCTGTAATTGCGATAATATTCGCTTCCCGCGCATCCCAGATCACGTTATCTGGATGGAAACGCTCATCACCTGCATCATAAAACTTATTAGGTCCTACATAGGAAGCTGAATTGATATGCAACCAGTCACCCACACCGCCCCCCAAATTTCCGAAGGAACGTGAGTTAGGATCACGGAATAGGACATTTTTTGCCGCTTCATCAAAGCCCAACTCTGCAAAATGTTCATTTGGAGCCCACTCCCAAACGATATTCCCTTCCCAATCCACCTCGATAATCGTGTCATCCAGCAACTGCTTGTCGGAAATTTGGTGGTTGTAAATATTTTTGTGAGCCAGGATTAGGGTATTGCCGCCATCTACCTTTGGCTCCAGCCCTGGTGCAAAATAACCGACTGGATTACCTTCACGCTGATAGTCATGATGCTGACGGGCATACCAGAGCGCTTCATAACCCGGATCTTCTATATGCTCGTAGCTGTTGTATTTCCACACGATGTTACCATCCCAATCGACCTGCACCAGATCTACATTATCCTGAATACCAAATTTCGGATCTCTTCTGCCAGTGCTGCCTAGCACATAACCACCAGGGAAGATTTTAGCCGGAAACCCGAGCAGCCCCTTCCACAGATGCACTTCTTTACCGTTCATATCAATCAGAACAACGCCCTCTTCACCCGCTTGAAATACGGTATAACCACTCCATGCTTTGCCCGGATTATATACGGTTGCTCCAGTTGGATATATCGTTGAATGTCCCATAATTCATCTCTCCTACATTTGATTTATTTTAATAGCTAAGATAATTGCTTTTCTTGGTGACTGCCCGTGGCTTCTGTTCAAGGCTCGGTGAGGACTCGGCCTCCGCATTCTCCTTCGCCAGCTTCAGCAAGGTATCTGAGAATCCTTCAAGATTGCTGATGATTCGCTGATAAAAGTGACTTTGCTGCGTCAATTCCTCTTCCGTAAACCCCTCAAACAGAAGCGAAATACATCGTTCCCCAATGTTGCTGTTAAGCTCTGCCATCTCGCGGCCTTTGTCTGTGATGTCCAGCATCACCGTCCTGCGGTCCCCTTCCTTACGTTTGCGTACAGTAAATCCACCTGCCTCAAGCTTATCGCTCAATGCAGTGATCGCACCTGACGTAAAGTCCAGTTCATCCGCTAAATCACCAAGCCGCTGTTCGCCTTCGCGAATGATTTTTTGCAGAATCAGCATACCTGGCAAGGAGATCCCTTCCACAGTGACCTTATCCCGCTCCTTTACAAATCTGCGGACTACCTTACGAAATATCCAATCTGTCTCCTCCAGCTGACTCCAATACGTATCGCTCATCCCTACCTCATCTTTCTCCCTATCGGCCAACAAAAAAAGACTCCCAGCACATACCCCTGTCAAGGGAAAAGTGCGGGAGCCTTTGGCGGTCCAATCGGCTCGGATAAATTATTTCACTGTTCATTTAATTAGTGTTTAAGGATTGGTGATATCATATACCCCTTTATTCCTATCTGTCAAGTATGTATTTTAAAATATAGAAAAAAAGCCCCTATAGTGAAGCAGATCAAAAGCTTGTTCCAATCCAAAACCAAATAAAATTCAAGCTTTTTCATTGACATTTTGCCCATTGTTAAATATATTGTACCTAAGAACAAATGTTTACCTAGGGAAACAAATTAGATATTTAAAATAAATGTTTCCAACAGGAAACAAATCATTGAATATAAGACGAGGAGTTTTTTTATGATCCAAATCAGAAACCTAAACGTGGATTATTTCGGTAATTCAGCGCTAGAAGATGTAAACATAGATATTCCTTTTGGGTATACGATCGGAATTATCGGGCCCAATGGTGCAGGGAAATCTACATTTATTAAGTCGTTGTTAGAGGTGATAAAAAAGAGAACAGGATCCGTTATGGTGGAAGGTAGAGATATTTCTGAGTACAAACGGAAGATCGCATATGTGCCACAAAAGAACGACATTGATCTTACTTTTCCAATCACAGTAAAAGATACCGTACTAACTGGAACCTACCCAAATTTGAGAATCTTCCAGCGCCCAGGTAAAAAAGAGCGGCAAACCGTTGAGGAATGTATGACCATGGTCGATATCAGTGATCTTGCGAATAAACAAATCAGCAATTTGTCTGGGGGACAACTACAAAGGGTTTTTATTGCCAGAGCGCTTGCACAACGGGCAGATGTATTTTTTTTAGATGAACCTTTTGTCGGCATAGATCTAGTCAGTGAGAAAATTATTGTAAAGCTGCTTAAACAGCTCCGCGAAGAAGGAAAAACTATACTTATCGTTCATCACGATCTGCATGAGGTGGAAGAATATTTTGATAAAGTAATCATTCTTAATAAAAAACTCATTGCCTTTGGTGATGTGAAAGACACCTTTACAGCCGACAATATCCTCAACGCATACGGGGCCTCCTTAGGTAATCTGGTGATCAAAGGGATGGGAGGAACAGCGAATGATTAATTATTTGTCAGAGTTATTAAACATTCCAATCTATGCACTTAATGCGGGATTGTCTGCTATCATTCTTGGCATTGTCTCAGGCGTTCTAGGAAGCTTTATTGTGCTCAGAAAGATGTCATTAATGGGCGATGCTTTATCTCATGCTGTATTACCAGGTGTGGCGCTCTCTTATATTCTAGGGATCAACATTCTTGTGGGCGCTTCATTGTTTGGACTGTTAGCGGCAATTCTCATTCAATTTATTACAAGTCGCAGCAATATTAAAAGTGATACCTCGATCGGGATTATTCTCAGCTCATTTTTCGCTCTAGGAATTGTCCTCATCACTTTCGCCAAAAGTGGACTTGATTTAACTCATATTTTATTTGGTAATATCTTGGCCGTCCCACAGTCCGAGTTAACGCAATCCTTTATTATCATGCTTGTTGTTATAGCCATCATTTCATTGTTATACAAAGAGCTTTTGATTAGTTCGTTTGATCCTGTCGTCTCTAAGGCCTTCGGTTTGAAAACAGGGTTCTATCATTATCTATTGATGATGCTGCTATCTGTGGTTACCGTGTCCTCGCTATCTCAAGTAGGTATTGTACTTGTGATTGCAATGCTGGTTATTCCAGCAGCTACATCGTATCTTTGGACAAATAAGCTGTTCCACATGATTCTCGTTGCTTCTACCATCGGTGCTGTATCTGGAATTATAGGTGTGATCCTAAGCTTTAGATTCAATTTACCTACAAGTGCCACCATTGTTCTGGTAGGCGTAAGTTTGTTTGCTATATCATTTATTATCTCGCCCAAAAATAATTTTCTAAGAAAAGGGGTTAAACAAGGATGAAAAAAACAATAAAGATGCTCTCTTTGACAATGTTCATCTTACTATTTACTGCATGTTCAAACGTTAGTGAGGGAGAAGGAAACAACGACAAATTAAAAATTGTTGCCACATACTCCATTATCGCGGATATGACTGAAAACATTGTAGGGGAAAAAGCTGAGGTATACAGTATGGTTCCCATCGGAACAGACCCGCATATGTACGATCCATTACCGAAGGATACAAGTAAAGTATCTAACGCAGATTTAGTTTTTTATAACGGATTAAACCTGGAAACGGGTAAGGGATGGTTTAAAGATCTATTAGATGTCACCAACAAAAAAGAGGTTGCCTTTGCTGTTTCAGATGAAGTAACCCCAATGTTCCTAACAGAAAAAGGCAAAGAAACTCAAGAAGATCCTCATGCCTGGCTCGATATTCAGAATGCGATTAAATATGTAGATATCATCACTAAACATGTCATCGAAAAAGATCCGGACAACAAAGATTTTTATCTGAATAACCAATCAGAATATGTAAAGAAGCTTAATGAATTGGATCAATATGCAAAAGAAGCGGTAGAAAAAATCCCGCAGGAGAAACGTATTTTGGTTACAAGCGAAGGGGCATTTAAATATTTTTCAAAAGCCTACGGATTTAAATCCGCATTTATATGGGAGATCAATACGGATAGTCAAGGTACGCCAGAACAAATGAAAAACATCATTAACATTATTGAGGAGAATCAAGTGCCCGCTTTGTTTCTGGAAACGAGCGTGAATCCGAAAACAATGGAAACGATCTCCAATGAAACAGGAGTACCGATACACTCCAAGATTTTTACCGATTCTTTAGCGAAGAAAGGCGAAGAAGGCGACACATACCTTAAAATGATTAAATGGAATATCGATAAAGTCATTGAAGGATTAGCGTCATAAAAAAGGCTGTCGAGAATTTTCTCGACAGCCTTAACTCCTGTAAAGGACATAGCGGATAATTATCGTCCAGTTTCGATTACAATTGCCTGACTATCCTCATCATAAACCTGCATAAAAGATGAAACGGTCGGCAAGTAATCGGCTGCTACATACAAAGTACCCTTTATGTTTTGCACATTAAGCCCCCCGTTTGGCTTTAGGGAAAGTGTCCACTCCCCTTTGCTAATCATCGTCTCTTTACTTCCCGCATCCCAACGAATATCCGCTCCCCATGAGCTAAATAACGCTCTAACCGGTAAATATATTTTACCCGACTCCTTAATTGGTAGAGTGGCAGTGTTTAACTTCACCTGCACTCCGTCCAACCATACTTGGATGTCCTTACCTGCTGGCATTAGCGAGACTGCATCAAGCAGATCAGCTTCGCTACGAAGTGGCTTAAGGGCTTGCAAGTCGAGTTCTAATACCTTTAACTTATTATTCAGCGTATCTGTCACATACAATTTCCCGGAGCCAAGCGCAACACCGGAAGGCTGATTAAACATCACTTGATCCAATGCTCCAACCTGATCTCCCGAGATGCCCTGTCCTGCAACTGTGATGACTCTTCCATCCTTCTGAATGGCCCGAACCCGATGATTTAGACTATCAGCAATCAGCAACACTCCATCGGCATAAGCCAGACCACGAGGACGATTGAACAATGCCGTCTGGCGATCGCCATTCTGGAACCCTCCAGCCATATAACCAGTCACTGGATCAATAGGGGTTGCTTTGCCTGCAAAGGTCTCAACCTTATCGCCTTTAATCCATCGGATCATCTGATTTCCACTGTCTGCCACATAGAGATTACCGGTTTCATCGAACACAAGACCCACAGGCTCATTAAACTTGGCCGAAGTCACCGCACCGTCCAAATAAGCACCATCGTTGCTCTGCTGACCCGCAAAAGTACTCACAACACCTTCCGGTGTAACTTTGCGAATCAGATGATTCAGCGTATCGGCTACGAATACATTGTTATTGCTATCTATCGCTAATCCGCCTGGGGCGTTAAATTGCGCCACATTGGGTTGTCCATCTTTATAGCCAGCGATTCCCGTTCCTGCGAGGGTGTACACTTTTCCGTTCTCTATTTTACGGATTACATGGTTATCGGTATCACTGATATAGATATTGCCTTTACTATCAGCGGCAGTGTATGTCGGATGATTAAACAAGGCCTCTTCGCTCTTACCATCGGTATACCCTTCAGCATCATGTCCAGCTACCGTCTGTAGATCGCCATTACTCCACTTGCTGATAGTACCACTTCCAGATTGCACGATAATGAGATCATTGCTACCAGGTACGGTAACCACGCCCAACGGCTGCTTAAGAGAGGATACAGCATTCGACGAACCATTCTTGACGATACTCCCTTGAATGCCGTCCTTCGTGTTTTGTGCTGTTTCCGCCGCTACGATATTGGAAAATGTTGCGCTTATAAGCATAAATCCGCAAGCGATGGAGATAAGTTTCTTGTTCATTGCGTTATTTTCTCCTCTCAAGGGTTACCGCACCCTTAGAATTGCATATTTACATAGAGCCTGAGCTCGTCTATTACAATTTGCATAGAACCTTCATCTGCTACTATATTTTTCACTATGGGAATGATCACGATATAAGGCTCAGAACCCATTGCGTTCAAGAATTCTGGCAAAAGTTTGAGTACAAAGGTATTCTCATCGTTTCGAACCAGCGTGTAATCCTTGCTTTCCAGAGGATGAAGTTCTCCCCCAGACAATCCCGGCCGATATCCAATCTGCCCCGTATCATAACCCAGTGAGTGAATCGTAAACTCTGGAGCATCGCCTTCACCTACAACCTCGGTATAGTTAAAATGACTTGGAGCAACTTGTCCTTCGAAATAAAAGCCCTCATTGAATAGCTGTTGATCTTCTTCCTGAACCTCCCCGGAAAGAGCATTCTTTAACAAACCGCCACTAACTTTAATTTGAACTACAGACCCATAAGAAATTCGGTCCATTAGATAAAGAACGAGCTTGTTCTCTTCAATGATTACCTCACCTATTTCGAACATGCTCTCACTCTCACCCAACATAACTTTCACCATATTCCTGATCTCATTAGGATTAGAGTCATCTGCTATATTAAAAGCCAGTGGAGCTGTAAACGGCACAACAATCTTATTATCACGGATGAGATAATCATAGATATGGTCTCTAAATTCCTGCTGATCCAGCTCTGGTACACCGATAGGAGCTGGTGTTTCCGTTGGCACGGGAGTCTCGGCAGGTTCCGGCATCGGCGTTGGTGATGCCGTTGGTTCCGGCGTCGGCGTTGGTGATGCCGTCGGTTCA
>NZ_NFUX01000077.1:0-32948 GCF_002264385.1 Paenibacillus sp. VTT E-133280 | reverse complement strand
TACTGCTCTACCAACTGAGCTAAGAGTCCATATGAAGTTTGGTGGAGCCAAGGGGGATCGAACCCCTGACCTCATCGCTGCCAGCGATGCGCTCTCCCAGCTGAGCTATGGCCCCAAACGTAATTTTCAGATGTATGAAATCACACATTCTAAAATTCAGTTCGGTGTATTTAAGTCATTCTGACAAATCCAAGCGCCGTAGGCGACTCCTATATAATATAAAAAATCGCCTTCGCTGTCAACACTTTTTTTAGTCATTCGACTAGCCACAACTCTACAATCTGTCCAGATCCCCGGTGCTCTTAGATAGCAGACCCTTCAGTTCTTTCATAAACATGTTAATATCCTTGAACTGGCGGTATACGGATGCAAAGCGAACGTAAGCAACCTCATCTACTGGATAGAGCTGTTCCATAACCAATTCACCGATCTGTTGGCTCTCTACCTCAGCTACGGCGATGCCGCGAAGGGATTTCTCCACCTCAGAGACGATCTTCTCTAGACGTTCTACAGAGACGGGGCGTTTCTCGCAAGCCCGGATTAAACCACGCAGAATTTTATCACGGCTGAATTCCTCACGGCTGCCGTCTTTTTTGATAACGATTAACGGTGTTTCCTCGATCATTTCAAAGGTTGTAAACCGTTTGCTGCAACGCTCACATTCACGCCTGCGGCGGATGGACTTATTCTCATTCGCTGGTCGCGAGTCGAGCACTTTAGTATTTGTGTGATCGCAGTAAGGGCATTTCATAAGCTTCATCACTTCCTATTACATAATGTTTTTTGTCCCCGGTTTGTTAAACAACCGGCTTTTAAAGGGCTATTTCATTTTTTCCAGAAATCACCGTTTTTTTATTGTAATGATTATGGCAAGTCCGGCACATAATACAGTTACCAACAGAGGAGGTGAACAGCAATGAGCCAAAACAACAGCTCCAATAACCTTGTAGCTCCAAATTCCCGTGGTGCTTTGGAACAACTTAAATATGAAGTTGCCCAAGAACTCGGAATCACGCTTTCCCCAGATGGTTACCAAGGCAATAAAACTTCTTATGAAAATGGTTCGATCGGTGGTTACATCACTAAACGTCTTGTAACCCTGGCAGAACAACAATTGGCAGGTCAATACAAATAACCTATCCACATAAGCTTACTGAAGAAGTATTAAACGACTCACAGGTCGTTTAATGCTTCTTTTTATACATAACACGGTTTTAGAATTCGTTGTAAATATCCGTGTACTGATCATAGTAATAGTTGACGCGCTGTACATAATGGCGGGTCTCACCAAACGGAATATCCTTAATCGTAGCATCCGTTCCATCCCAGATCCCTTCATCCAGCCATTTTTGAACTTTACCCGGTCCAGCATTATAGGCAGCGATAACCGCTGTACGTTTACCTTCGAATTGACGGGATAATGTCGAAAGATACCAGGTACCTAGCTCAATATTTGCTGATGGTTCATGCTTAAGCTCCTCCATAGAAACATCAGGAAGCTTGGCCTTTTCAAGGGCCCATTTGGCGGTATCCGGCATAAGCTGCATTAAACCTATAGCACCTTTTTTGGATTCTCGTCCAGTTTTGAAGTTCGTTTCCACCCGGATAATCGAAGCCACTAGAAATGGGTCTATATCGTACGTAATGCTGTGCTTACGGATCTCATCTTTATAATGGATCGGATAAAACCAGGACATCCAGTTCGTACTCAGAAACAATATCGCAGTAAAACCAATGAATAATAGAAGAAGGACTCTTTTTTTACGTAACCATTTCATGATAAGCCCAGCCTGTCCCAAAGAACAGCAACCTGTTGCTCAGTGTGCGCAAGTTCGCCACTGTTGTCAATGATATAGTCCGCTTTTTTACGCTTTGCTTCAATATCCATCTGTGCATTTAAGCGTGCTTCTGCTTGTTCTAAAGAAAGTCCGTTACGTTCCATTAATCGAGCGATTTGCACTTCACGAGGCACGTAGACCACCAGTATTTCATGGAACATGTTCTCGAGTCCTGATTCGAAAAGAAGAGGGATATCCACAATTGTTAACTTCTCTGGATCTTCTACCTCCAGGCTATTCATACGTTCTTTAATTTCCCGCCGGATTGCGGGATGCGTCAGATTGTTCAGGGCTTGCAGGGCCGCCGGGTCTTGAAATACAATGTCCCCCAGCTTGCCCCTATTCAGGGTGCCATCCGGAGAGAGGATCTCGCTTCCGAATTGTTTCACAGCCGCAGCCAGCACCTCATGACCGGGGAGCATAACTTCTCTGGCGATCACATCCGCGTCAACCAGCCTCGCTCCCTTGCTCACAAGCAGTGCAGACACCGTGCTTTTTCCGGATGCAATGCCTCCGGTTAAGCCAATAATCATGTACTCACCTCATAATAGCTTCAGTATTCCCATTGTAATTAATAATAACGCGGGTAGTGCAGCAGCATGCTTCATCCAGTAGTTCCCGGCGAATCTTAATCCAGTCTTCATGCCCAGCAATAGAAATGTACCACTAAACAGCGCAATTGTAAGTGATGTCCATATCGGATTGAACCCCAGCAATGCTGCGCCAAGTCCAGCTCCAAAAGCATCTAGAGAGAGGGCAATCCCGAGCAGCATAGCTTCCATCGAAGAAATACTTCCGGAATCATCCATATCTGCAGAAGACGGAGTACGTAGGATCTGTACAACAATCCCCAACCGTCGTAGCTCAAGGGAAAAGACAGCCGACTTTGCCTGTTCAGGAGCCATGGCAACCTGTTCTACAACATCTTCAGTAACAACAGCTACCTCTGCCCGAGCTTCTGTGGATAGTACATTTTCTTCACTATCTACTTTATGCTCACCTGTCTGTTCCTTCTCCTTCTGCATTAGCATCTGGACGAGCGACCAGCACCCCATTAGCACAAGTATAACAGCGCCAACCTCAGAAGCTGCATGTGGAGACACTACCTTGGCAAGCAGAACACCCACTTGCATAGATACACAGATAACTACCCCCGAACAAAGCGAGATAATCAGAATGGAGAGCAATGGTATTTTCATTTTACGCAGTCCATATGTAATACCAACGCCAAAACCATCCAGACTCAAAGCAAAAGCTAGTAATATTAGTGAAAAAAATGGGCTGAGCACCCGCAATCCCTCCTGTGAAGAACCGGAACACTGAAGATTACATTTCATTCAGCTTCCGTTCTCTATTAAGCATTCTTCACACAGTATATGGGCGGGACAAGTAGTGGGTGCCAACCTAATTACTTCTTCAGTTTTCTGACTTACGCTGACAGCTTGGACAATAATGCGTGCCGCGGCCACCTACAACGGTTTTCTCAATCATCGTTCCACAGTGGTTACACGGCTGATCTTTACGACCGTAAATCATCAGCTGCTGCTGATAAGTGCCACTCTCACCTTGACCATTCACATATGATTTTACAGATGAACCACCAGCGTTTACCGCTTCCGTCAGCGTACTGACAATAGCGTGATGTAGCTGATCAAGTTGCTCATCCGAAAGATCTTTAGCGCTGACTTCAGGATGTATCCCTGCACGATGCAGCGACTCATCTACATAAATATTACCTATGCCCACGATATATTCCTGATTCAGCAGCAGCGATTTAATTTTTGTGCTTTTGCCTGATACAATCTGCTTAAACTTCTCCGACGTAAAGGATGGCTCCAGCGGCTCCTGTCCTAGCTTATTAAGAGGAGGCAACTGCAGGTCTTCACCAATCTGAAAAAGATGCATCGTACCAAACTGACGAACATCCGTGTAACGCAGCTCAGTACCATCGGTAAAATGGAATATCACATGCGTATGCTTGTCCAGTGGATCTTCGTTCGAAAAAAGTCCGTAACGGCCCTCCATCCGTAAATGAGATACCAGCACCAGACCGTCTAACACGATACGCAAAAATTTTCCTCTTCGTTCAACATTAACAATGCTATGACCTGTGAGCAGGTTGGCAAAAGCCTGAATATCATCCGGCCGCTGAATAATCCGGGCCAACCGGACGGTTACATTCTCTATCTGCTTTCCATTAACTAAATCATTCAGTGTTCTCTTGACTGTCTCTACTTCCGGTAATTCCGGCATGATGTCTTCACCTCAACTACATTATAGCTGATATACACACCTTAAAGGGAGCCTATTTCGCTTCGTACCAGTTGCTGCCAAAACTTACCTCTGCTTTAAGCGGCACAGATAACTGCAATGCTCCACCCATGACTTCCGGCAAAAGCGTCTTCATGAGCTCCATTTCATCCTCTGGCACCTCGAATACAAGCTCATCGTGCACCTGAAGCAGCATACGGCTCTTTAGCCCACGCTCGAAAAGCGCCTTATCCATATGCACCATCGCCAGCTTAATAATATCAGCTGCAGTTCCTTGTATAGGTGTATTCATTGCCGTACGTTCCGCAAACGAACGTAGATTAAAGTTCTTTGCATTAATCTCAGGCAAGTACCGACGACGTTCCAGCAGCGTGGTTACATATCCATGTTTCCTTGCATCAACTACGATATCATCCATATATCGACGCACACCTTGGTATACCTCAAAATACTGCTCAATGAATTGAGCGGCTTCTTTACGAGGAATATTCAAGTTCTGCGACAGACCATAATCACTGATGCCGTACACGATACCAAAGTTAACGGCTTTAGCAGCACGACGCATATTGCTATCAACCTGATCGTTAGTAACTCCAAATACATCCATCGCTGTTTTCGTGTGAATATCCATATCATGGAGAAAAGCTTCCTTCATCCGCTCATCACCGGAGATATGCGCTAGCACCCGAAGTTCAATCTGAGAATAATCCGCCGCCAGAATGGACCAACCCGGTTCGGATGGAACAAACACTTTACGGATTTTGCGCCCTTCCTCTAGGCGGATAGGAATGTTCTGCAGGTTCGGATATTGACTGCTGAGACGTCCGGTAGCCGCAATCGTCTGCCGATAGAAGGTATGCACCTTTCCTGTTTTCGGAGATATTTCTTTAAGAAGTCCTTCTACGTATGTAGACTGGAGCTTCGCAATCGTGCGATATTGCAAAATCAAACGTACCACGTCATGATAAGGCGCTAGTTTCTCAAGCACCTCAGCATCGGTGGAATAGCCTGTCTTCGTCTTCTTAACAACAGGCAAACCTAGCTTAACGAATAAAATCTCACCCAGTTGCTTTGGTGAATTCAAATTGAACTCCGTGCCACTTAATTCATATATTTCAGTGACCAGCTTGGAAATCTGAGCTTCGAATTCTTTTCCTAACTCTTTAAGATCCCCTTCGTTGACTGCAATCCCCTGTTTCTCCATATCCGCAAGAATACGTGATAATGGCATTTCGAGATCCTCGAACAGTCCGGTCATTGCCGTTTCAATCAATTCCTGCTGTTGTTTCTGGGCAATACCAAGTACCGCAGCACTCTTACGTGCGACGTGATTTCCTAAGATCTCAAGCTCAGGAATCTTATATTTGGCCCCTTTACCAAATACATCTTCATCAGGTGACAACCTTGGCAAGCCGTATTTCGTAGCGAGATCGTTCAGGTTCTGATTAGCTTCCGTCGGATCCAGCAAATAAGCCGCCAGCTGCACATCATGCGCTGCACCTGCAAAAGCAATCCCCTGCCAATGCAGTGCCAAATCAGCACGGTGAAGATCATATCCGCTCTTCGGAGCCTTCTCATCTCCTAACCAGTCGCGTAGCTTCGCGGCCGCTGGTTTCTGTAGTAATTCAAACGGCACATAATAATGTCGCTCCAAAGTAGATAGCCCTACCCCGATCACCTCGGCACGATGCGGATTATCCCCATTGGATTCCACATGCAGCGCTGAAATACTAGGCAACGCTTCACTTAGCGCCTCAAGTTCATCTTCACTCACGATCGAAATATCGAGTGTTGCAGCTTCTACTTCCGTTGCACCCTCTTCTCCATCAGCTACTGGAGCATAGGCACTTAGTGATAACCTTTCCAGAAGTGATTTGAATTCTAATTTTGCGAGTGCGGGTCCTGCTGTATCCGCAGAAATCCCGTTAAAGATCATATCTTCCCACGAATGCTCAAGAGGCACTTCACGATAGATGGTTGCCAGCTTCTTACTCATGACAGCGTCTTCCGCATGTGCTTCGAGCTTTTCTTTCATTTTACCTTTAAGCTCACCGGTTCCTGCTAATACACCTTCAACGGATCCGAATTGATGCAACAGCTTGAGCGCTGTTTTCTCACCAACACCCGGAACGCCTGGAATGTTATCACTCGCATCACCCATCAGTCCCTTAAGGTCTATGATCTGCTCTGGTGTCAGGTCATATTTCTCACGAATTTGTTCTGGTCCATAAAGCTCGACCTCAGTAACTCCTTTGCGGATCAACGCAACGGTCGTGTGTTCGGAAGCCAATTGAAGCATATCCTTGTCTCCCGACACGATCATAACCTGCCGGCCTGCTTCATCTGCTTGGCGAGAAATGGTTCCAATAATATCATCGGCCTCATAATTGCCGATTTCAAACTGCGGTACACCTAGATTTCTGAGCAAATCCTTCAATAGTGGAAACTGCTCGGAGAGCTCGGGAGGTGTCTTTTGCCGACCGCCTTTATAATCCTCATAGCCTTCATGCCGGAATGTGACTTTCCCTGCATCGAAGGCAACAATCATATGTGTCGGCTTGTGTTCTTCAATTAAACGGAGCAGCATAGTGGTAAAACCGTACACCGCATTCGTCTGTTGCCCTGCTGTATTCGTTAGCGGAGGCATCGCGAAGAATGCGCGGTAAATAATATTGTTTCCATCTATAAGTATCAACTTGTCCATAGTGCACCTCGCCTTTTTCATGCTTACTTCTTACATCTTAACATATGGCCTGTCCAAGTAGAAACGGCTATACAACAAGTAGCCGTCCTAATATAAGGACGGCTACTCAATTTACCTAAAAATAAACAAAAGATGTGAAGGTCCAAGTAATGGAGGAGAAGTTTGGAACTGTAGGAGCAGAGCGACCGCCTGAAAGTTTTCCGTAGGAAAGCTCGCTTCGGAAGCATAGGCTCTCCGGATTTACACCACTGAAGGTGGTTAAAATAAAATAAATCTGGAGACAACAACGGCCGAAAGTCCAAACATTCTCCGCAGTTACGACAATTACCAAACATCTTTTGAATCAAAGCTATTCATTCAAATCTGGACGGCTACCGGTAACCAGGTAAACTACGCTTTCGCCAATGTTAGTGGCGTGATCGCCAATCCGTTCGATATAACGGCCTACCAGCGTCAATAACATAGCTTGGGATACGGTTTCCGGCTTTGTTACCATATAAGAATACAACTCATTGATCATCGCACCATACAATTGATCGACCTGATCATCATCCTGAGCCATTTTATAAGCCAGATCAGTATTCTCATCCAGGTAAGATTGAATGGCCTCATCGATCATAATCGTCACGATTTCAGCCATGCGAGGAATGTCAACAAGCGGCTTAATCAGCGTTTGTCCTTGAAGACGCATGGTCGCTTTTGCTACATCAAGCGCCAGATCACCCATACGTTCCAAATCGCTTGATATTTTAAAGGCAACGATAATGCGGCGCAAATCCTTAGCTACAGGCTGCTGAGTAATAATTAAGCGTGAGCCAATTTCCATGATTTTATCTTCCATGGCATTCAACTGTAGATCCGCTTCAACAACTTCTTGTGCGAGCGTTGTATCTAGATTTTGTAATGCCTTAATTGCGCCTTCAAGAGCATCCTTAACATGCTCACCCATCTGCTGCAGCAGACTGCGCAGTTCTTCCAAGTCTTTATCAAATTCTTTTCTGCGAATCATATAAGAGCGATCCTCCTCATTAACGTATGGTCAGCTTGCCATTTCCAGGGACGAACACCCTTTTAAATTTGATCAGCCGAAACGTCCGGAAATATAATCTTCAGTGCGGGAATCTTTAGGGTTCGAGAAAAGCACCTCTGTGTCCGCCGCCTCTACAATTACACCATTTAAGAAAAACACGGTTCGACCGGATACACGTGCGGCCTGATGCATGTTATGAGTTACCATAACAATGGTATACTCACTTCTTAGTTCCTGAACAAGCTCTTCTATCTTGAGAGTGGATACAGGGTCGAGGGCAGAGGTTGCCTCATCCATTAGCAGAATATCAGGCTGTACCGCTAACGCTCTAGCAATACAAAGCCGCTGCTGCTGTCCACCAGACAAGCTAAGGGCAGATTTCTTCAGAAAATCTTTCACTTCCTCCCATAGGGCGGAGTGACGCAAGCTTTTTTCTACGATCTCATCCAGTTCACTTTTGGAACGGATGCCGTGTAAACGGGGACCGTAAGCTACATTGTCGTAAATCGACTTAGGAAAAGGATTCGGCTGCTGAAACACCATACCGACCTGCTTACGCAGGCTTTCCACCTCTACCTCATCACTATAAATATTTTTGCCACCGATGTTTACAGTTCCTTCTATACGTGTGCCAGGAATCATATCATTCATACGATTCAATGTGCGAAGCAACGTGGATTTCCCACAACCGGAAGGTCCAATAAAAGCGGTAACCTGTTTCTCCGGGATTTGCAGATTCACATTCTTCAGTGCGTGGAACGACTCATAGTAGAGATCAAGATTCTCTATGTCAATGATGGATTTCATTAGTGTTTACGTCTCCTTCTCATCATCTTCGATCTCCATGATAAGCTTTTAGTGTAAATACAGTTGGAGAGAAATGTTAACGCAATGTAAAATCAGTGAGATGAATGGGTCCACATCACAGTATTTCCCCAGAAGCCCACTAGTACTCCGAGCATTTCTTATTTATGAAAAGTATAGAAAAAATAGAACTCCAGTCACTCTAAATGACCGGAGCTCTTTTTTTATTAACCACTAATTTATAGCCTACGCCTCGAATCGAATCGATATGAACGGATTCTGGATCCAGCTCAAGCTTTTTACGAAGTGAACTCACATGCACGTCCACCGTACGCTGCCCGCCAATATAATCAAAGCCCCATACAGCATTCATGAGATCATCTCTCGTCAACACAACTCCTGGCTTACGAGCCAAATATAATAGCACTTCGAACTCTTTCGGCCGCAAATTAATACTATGACCACCGAGGGAGACTTCATATCTCTCAGGGTAAATCTCTAATTGACCTAAAATAATGGTAGAAGCAGAGATAGGTGTTTCTGTCGGTGCTTCCTCCGCAAGTCCAGAAATCCTCCGAAGTACAGCACTTACTCTAGCGAGCAGTTCAGAGACGCCGAATGGTTTGGTTATATAATCATCAGCTCCTGATTTCAGCCCTCTAACTACATCTTCTTCCGCATTTTTGGCGGTCAACACAATAATAGGTGTACGGATACCTTGTCCACGCAATTTATCAAGGATGTCTATGCCATTCATACCTGGCAACATCAGATCTAATACGATCAAGTCAAAAGGTTCCCTCGTCGCACGATCATATCCTGCCGTACCATGATCCTCTACTGTTACCTCGTAACCTTCCTGCGTTAAGTTATAGGACAGCAGCCGGGCCAGTGTCGGTTCGTCTTCAATGACAAGCAATCGTTGAGCCATAGGTTCCCCCGTCTTCCATTTAGTTTGATTTTTACAAAACAACAACAAAACAATCATATCACCACAATGTTAACTCGGTGTAAAATCGATGAGGTGAATTCACAAAAATCTAATCCACCTTTTCTTCCTGCAAGAGCGGCAACTCAATAATAAATGAACTTCCGATCCCCAGATCACTTTTAACCGAAATCACACCATGGTGCAAATCAATCAAGTGCTTCACAATAGACAGTCCCAGCCCCGTTCCACCGGAGCTTCTGGATCTTGCCTTATCCACTCGATAAAAACGTTCAAAAATACGCGGCAGATCCTTTTTGGGAATTCCCATCCCTGTATCGGTAACGGTAAATTGGACATTCTCAGAACCATCTGGCTTCAGTATATTCTTAACATAGACTTTTACGCTACCCCCTTCATGCGTGTAATTAATCGCATTGGAGAGCAAATTCATAAAAATTTGACGTAGTTTATCTTCATCGGCCTCAATGAACAGCTCCTCAGGAACCTCTACGTTAAGACTAATACTTTTCTTCTCAGCCACTTTGCTAATGGTTCCCAGCACGGAATCAAAGAATTCAATGATGTGAACAGGAGAGCAATCGAGTTGCACACGTTTAGATTCGATTTTAGATAATTCAAGAATATCTCCAATCAAGCGATTTAAGCGTTCGTTCTCATCATAAATAATTTGCAAGAAGGAACGGGCGGTCTTCTCATCCTTAACCCCACCACCCAGCAAGGTCTCAGCAAATCCTTTAACAGCGGCAACCGGCGTCTTCAATTCATGGGATACGTTAGCGACAAATTCACTTCGCATCCGCTCCAGGCGACGAATCTCTGTTACTTCCTGCAGCAGGAAGAGCATGCCTCTATACGTCCCATCCTGGATCATAGGCACTGCGTCCATGCGTACAATCCGCTCTCTCGGATTGTAAATACTTCGTTCTTCATGGAGCGGTTCTTTATTCGATACCCCTTCTTCAAGCAGCCGCGTTAACTCATAATGACGCTTTAGCTCCTTGTACGAATGACCCGCCATTTCACTGTTGCTAACATCCAGCATCCGCTCTGAGGCTCGGTTCAGCAGGGCAATTTCTTCGTCCGCATTGATCATTATAATGCCGCCAGTCATATTGTCTAGTACGCTTTGCAGCAAATCCTCATTATCACGAATGGTCTTAAGCTGAGCTTGAAGACTGTCAGCCATGGCATTTATCGCTGTTGCCAGTTGCCCGACCTCATCTTTACGCTTCAAATGGACTCTTGCATCATAATCAAGATCTGTAATACGCCGCGCAACTCTCGTGATTTGTTCAAGCGGTGAAGTCATACTAGATGCCACTTTGTAGCTGACAATAGTTGCTGCCAGGAACAAAATAACTAACCCCCCAGCCATAATCATCCAAGCACGGTTCAGTCCTTCCGCTACTGCATCCAGTCCCATCGAGACCCGAATGTAACCATCAAAACCTTGATCTGAAGTCACTCGCTCTGCTACATATAACATCTCGCGATCTAAAGTTTCGCTGTAACGAATGGCTCGGCCAGTCCCCTCTTTAGCCGCAACAATCTCCTCTTCACGATTAGCGTGATTGTCCATCTCCAGAGGATTTTTCTCTGAATCCCCTAAAACTTTACCTGACTTACTGATAAAAGTAATCCGGGAATCTAGAAGCTCGGCGACATGCTCTGCCTGCTCCGTGTAATACGGAATGGCATTGGTGGCGTTCATATCTACAAATTCCAATGTGCCTGCGAGTAGATTTATTTCCCGGGACATGTTCTCTTCGAGAGCAGCTATATGGGAGCTCTTAAACAGATGAGCCATCGTAAATCCAGTGCCAATCATGGAAATACCGATTAAGGCCATAAGTATAAACGTAAGACGAGCGCGAAACGGTTTCATCTGAAGTGTGCCTCTCCCTTTTTCATTGTATCTTTTATCCTAACTTCATTTTCATCAAAAAACCAGTGCAACTATTTTCGTGACATAAATCCCTACTATAATAGATTATATAAAAATAACAGCCCAAGTTGATTATCTCTGGACTGTTACTTTGTATTACTTTTGTAAAATATTATGATTTCATTCTATACAGGTTGCAAGAAACCACTGATTGCCCTGAGTATCTCTAATCCCCGCTCCTCTTTCCCCATAAGGCTTATCCAATGGTTCTTCAATGATGGATGCCCCGGCATCCAAGCACTTACGAAAGGTCTCATCCACATTTCTTACGTATAGATGAATAGCGAGCTGTACGGGTGAATATTTCTCATTCGCTTCGGAAACCTCAATAATCGAATCTCCTATTCTAAGTTCTGCATGTCTAATCTTGCCTTCATCATTCCGCAGCATATCAT
This sequence comes from Paenibacillus sp. VTT E-133280, assembly GCF_002264385.1. Taxonomy (NCBI): domain Bacteria; kingdom Bacillati; phylum Bacillota; class Bacilli; order Caryophanales; family Paenibacillaceae; genus Paenibacillus; species Paenibacillus sp. VTT E-133280. Next base: position 21,009 of record NZ_NFUX01000077.1, on the reverse strand, counting down.
TAATTCTTGCATCAAAGCAGTTCACAACAAAATCAATCAATTGATCTGCATCAGCCACAATGAAATACGGAGTAACGTTAAGAAGACCATTTCTAATATAATGTGGTACCATTCGTAAACCTCCTTTAGACAAGCATAAACACCTTCGACGTCACTATCATATGGACACTAAGTGATTACACGAGGAATATAAGGATAAATTATAGCGTGGAACATATAAATTCTTATATTTTTGATAAAACCGGAGAAAAAGCCATAGCAGCGGATGTCCCCACTTTATGACTAATTCACCGGACTGTACCTGACTTATTTAAATACAGGTTCTTTAAACTGAGTTAATTTTGCTGCGGAATCTTTCTCTACATCTGCGTGCAGACTGTTGCCATGGGCATCCATCGTTACAATAGCAGCAAAACCATCCACATCCAAATGCCACATTGCTTCAGGAATGCCAAATTCCATAAAATCAACAGCATTTACCTTCTTGATGCATTCCGCATAATACTGTGCGGCGCCGCCAATTGCATTGAGATATACGCCCCCGTGCTCCTGAAGAGCTTTTAACGTTTTTGGACCCATTCCACCTTTTCCGATGACGGCACGAATTCCAAATTTTTTGATAATATCGCCTTGATAGGGCTCTTCACGGATACTAGTAGTCGGACCCGCTGCTTTAACATGCCAGCCTTCCTCGTCCTTCATCATTACAGGACCACAGTGATAGATAACTGCACCGTTCAAATCCACCGGAGCCTCATGATCCATTAGATATTTATGAAGTGCATCGCGGCCCGTATGCATTTCGCCGGATAAAATTACTACATCCCCAACTCGTAAACTACGAATATCTTCTTCACTAATCGGTGTAGTCAGGCGGACTTCGCGAGATCCAGTAGCTGCATTATCTTCACTTGCATCTGCCACCTCCGTTTCCGACGCCTGGTCCCGTCCATCATCAACCGAAATCCCTGTACCACTCTCGTACAGCCAGTCCTCTATATTGCCCGTTGACGGGTCAACCAGCACGCCTTGGCGTCGGAAAGCCCAGCAGTTGTAGGCAACAGATACGAAAAAGCTGGCTGGTAAACGATTCATAACGCCGATCTTACAACCAAGCAGCGAAACTTCCCCACCAAAGCCCATCGTTCCAATACCCAGCTTATTGGCGTTTTCCATGATGTAGTCTTCCAGCTTGTTGAGATCCTCTATTGGATTAACATCCTCCACTTTGCGGAACAACTGCTTCTTAGCCAGCTCATAGCCAGTTGTTCGGTCACCGCCGATACCAACACCAATAAAACCAGCGCTACAGCCTTGCCCTTGTGCCTGATAAACAGCATGTAAAATACATTTACGAATTCCGTCCAGATCACGGCCTGCCTTGCCCAATCCTTCTAATTCTGCTGGAAGGCTGTATTGAATATTCTTATTCTCGCAGCCGCCACCCTTCAGAATCAGTCTGACATCTATTTTTTCCTCTTCCCATTGTTCAAAATGAATGACCGGTGTACCTGCTCCCAAATTATCTCCGCTGTTCTCACCTGTCAGTGAATCTACAGAATTTGGACGAAGCTTACCATTCTTTGTTGCCCGTACAATGGCGTTATGAATATCTTTTTTCATCTCAATCTGATTGATTCCCACAGGTGTGTGAATAATAAATGTAGGCATTCCCGTATCCTGACAGATCGGTGATACTTGCTGCTCAGCCATTCCGATATTTTGAGCAATCGTAGTTAACGCAAGACCTGACCGGGTAGCTCTGTCCTCTAGTGCGCGACCCTTGGCGACCGCCCGGCGTACATCACCCGGCAAGTTCGTGGACGTTTCAACAATTAGATTATAAATGCTGTCTTCAAAATGCTGCATATTCATTCAAGCTCCTCTCAGCAGATCCAGATTATCAAAAGTCTGATACAATTAGTATAATAATATCATACCTAGCAGCTCATGAAAGGGGTTACTTTAAAATTGAACTACCATTTTTCCGCCTATTTATACCGGCTTCAATATATTCAGCGCTGGAGCCTAATGCGCAGCACCGCACCTGAGAACGTTGCTGAGCATTCTTTTCATGTAGCTCTGCTCACACATATGCTCTGTTCTATTGGCAATATTCATTATGGACGTTCATTAAACGCCGAAAGAGCAGCAACTATGGCCCTGTTCCATGATGCCAGCGAAGTGTTCACGGGTGACATTGCCACACCAGTGAAATACAATAATCCTCGGCTACTTACCAGCTTCCGCGAAATGGAAAGAATTGCTGCGGAACGCTTGACCGGTATGATTCCTCCCGAGCTTCAGGGTATTTACACGCAGCTCATGCAGCCGGAAGACAGCTCTCCAGATTCGGAGGACGTTCTGCTCCACAGCTACGTTAAGGCTGCCGATCGACTGGATGCGTACCTAAAATGTGTCTGGGAGGTTGCTGCGGGCAACCGCGAATTCGCAGCGGCGAAGGAGCAGACGGTAGCAAAGCTGCGCGGGCTTGGCTTAGAGGAAGTGGATTATTTCCTAACTCATATGGCTCCAAGCTTTGAAATGTCTCTGGATGAACTCTCTAACGGAAACTAAAATCCCAAGATCAATACAAAAAGCTCTAATTCGGCTAACCCTGAATTAGAGCTTTCTGTATAAGAATCTAGGTTTGGTTGGCTGAGCATCTACCCGTTTACGACCTCGCCACCATTTACATGGATAACCTGTCCGGTCACATAACTCGAATCGTCGGAGGCTAGATACACATAAGCTGGAGCCAGCTCCTCCGGTTGTCCCGGTCGCTTCATAGGCTGTGTACCGCCGAACTCACTAACCTGCTGTGCATCAAAAGTAGATGGAATAAGCGGTGTCCAAATTGGCCCCGGAGCAACGCCATTTACCCGAATGCCCTTCTCTGCCAAATTCGTAGATAAGGAACGCGTGAAGCTCAGAATGGCTCCTTTCGTTGACGAATAGTCCAGTAATTGTGGACTACCACGATAAGCGGTAATAGAAGTCGTATTAATGATAGCAGATCCTGCTTTTAGATGAGGCATAGCCGCTTTGGTCAAATAAAACATTGCAAATATATTCGTACGAAATGTACGCTCTAGCTGCTCGGACGTAATATCCTCGATTTTAGCTTGTGGATGTTGCTCCGCCGCGTTATTGATGAGAATATCCAGTTTCCCGAGGCCCTCTACCGTTTGTTTAATGAGATCTTTACAGAAGGATTCCACACCAATATCTCCAGGAATCAGAATGCATTTGCGACCTTCCTGCTCCACCTGACGTTTCGTTTCCTCTGCATCAGAGTGTTCATTCAGATATGAAATAACTACATCAGCGCCTTCTTTTGCAAAAAGAACAGCTACTGCCCGTCCGATCCCGCTGTCTCCTCCAGTAATAAGTGCCGCCTTGCCCTGCAACTTACCTGCCGCCTTATAATTAGCCGGCTCATATTTCGGCAACGGCTTCATTTCGCTCTCAATCCCTGGTTGATGATGCTGTTCTTGCGGGGGTAAGGTTTTTGTAGATTGCTTGTTGTCTGACATAATCCCTAGCTCCTCTCGTGAAGCAATTGATAGTTAACTGATTGTCTTAGGATGGCTCAAGCGTATATGTTTATACGCTGGCATTATCATTTTTTTCAAATTGCCGTATGGAAAGTTACTTACCACAATACAGATAGAATCAAACAATCCGAAGTTTTTTGAACACAAAAAACCCGCTCTCCTTTACGGAAGCGGGCTCATAGTCGTACAGATTAAATAATATCGTTAAATACCATGAAGAATACCATAAGCAGCAATGACACGGACAGCAGCGCACTAAGTGTACGCAATTTGCCTGTTTCTGCTTTGACGTCACGGTTCTCACGAATCCCAGCAGCAGCAAGACGCAGAGGCTTGCTCATAATACCACCAAGTGCAAACATAGCTAGCAGCAGGACAACAATAATAATCATCCAGGCTACAGAATAATCACCCTTGGTCATCATGTAACCACCTGTAAGCAGTTGAATCACCAAACCGTACTGTGCAAAGCGGTTAAATCCAGTAACTGCACTTAATGTACCTTCTTTTGCTGCAGGCGACAATTTCTCAGCACGACCGATGATGAAAGGCAGTACAAGGTAAAATCCTAGCGCCAGTGTCCCGATCATATGTAAGAAAAACAAAACATTCCAATCCATATCATATCTCCTCCAATTTAACTGTGATAATAGTTACATATAATTATACCCATAATATTAGAATAAGAAAAGCAACTTAGGTGTCCATTTATTGAAGTTGTTGATATAAAAAAAGAGAGCGCCCTTAAGCCTTTTCACGGCGTTCGGGACCCTCCCTTTCTTCTGACACAATCTACACAGATAATATTGCAGTTACGCTACGTACGGACTCCGCGGACTTATCCAAAGCCACTTTCTCCTCAGCCGTAAGCTCCAGTTCAAAAACCTTCTCAATCCCATTCGCACCTAGAAGAGCTGGAACGCCCAGAAATAGATTGTCATAACCATATTCGCCTTCAAGCAAGGCAATAACCGGAATGATCCGTTTCTTATCCTTCAAGATCGCTTCTGTCATTTGAACTAAAGAGGCAGCAGGAGCATAATACGCACTACCATTTCCTAAAAGGTCAACGATTTCCCCGCCACCCACACGTGTACGCTTCACAATCTCCTCGATACGATCCGCAGAAATCAATGTATCAATTGGAATGCCTCCGACACTAGAATAACGAACGAGCGGTACCATATCATTGCCGTGTCCGCCGATTACGAAACCACGTACATCTTCAACGGATACGTTCAGTTCTTGCGCAATAAAAGTGCAGTAACGGGCTGTATCCAGCACACCGGATTGTCCGATTACTCGATTCTTCGGAAAGCCTAACGCTTCAAACGCAGCATAAGTCATCGCATCTACCGGGTTACTCAAAATGATTACGATAGATTCTGGAGCTACTTGCCTTACGTTCTCGCATACGGACTTCACAATCCCTGCATTGATATTCACAAGATCGTCGCGGCTCATCCCAGGTTTACGGGCAATCCCTGCAGTGATAATTACAATATCAGAATCTACAGCGTCTTCATAACTTGAGGTCCCTATAATATGACTGTCGAATCTCTGCACAGGACCAGCTTCTTGCATGTCAAGCGCCTTTCCCTTGGTTGGGTTCTCCATTTGTGGGATATCGAGCAGCACAACGTCACCAAGTTCCTTTTGAGCTAACATAAGAGCTGTAGTAGCGCCGGTAAAACCGGCACCTACCACTGTAATTTTATAACGCTTGATCGCCACAGATTCGCCTCCTAGAAATGATAAAGGTAAGGCTAATGTTATCTGGCAAATCTAACCTAAAGGTGGTTAATAATTTCGTCAGCAAATGCGGAGCATTTCAGCTCAGTTGCACCTTCCATCAGACGGGCAAAGTCATAAGTCACGGTCTTATTGTTAATAGCAGTTTCCATACCTTTATAAATCAGGTCCGCTGCTTCCTGCCAGCCCAAGTGCTCCAAGAGCATTACGCCGGACAGAATGACAGAACCAGGATTCACAACGTCTTTGTCTGCATATTTAGGAGCTGTACCATGGGTAGCTTCAAAGATGGCGTGGCCAGTAATGTAATTAATATTCGCTCCAGGAGCGATGCCGATGCCGCCGATTTGTGCAGCCAGTGCGTCGGACAGGTAATCCCCGTTCAGGTTCAACGTAGCAATAACATCGAAATCAGTTGGACGAGTCAGAACTTGTTGCAGCGCGATATCCGCAATTGCATCCTTGATAATGATTTTGCCAGCAGCTTCAGCATCCTTCTGAGCAGCATTAGCAGCAGCCTCACCATCACGTTCCTTAATCACATCATATTGACTCCAAGTGAAGACCTTATCTCCGAACTCTTGCTCAGCTACTTCATAACCCCAGTTTTTGAAGGCACCTTCAGTGAACTTCATGATATTTCCTTTGTGAACAAGTGTTACGCTCTTACGTCCGTGCTTGATCGCATATTCAATGGCAGCGCGCACCAAACGTTTTGAACCTTCGGAGGATACCGGTTTAATACCAATACCAGAAGTTTCAGGGAAGCGGATTTTGTTAACTCCCATCTCTTTTTGCAGGAATTCGATGACTTTCTTCACTTCAGCAGAGCCTTCTTGATATTCAATCCCTGCATAGATATCCTCTGTATTCTCACGGAAAATAACCATATCCACCAGCTCAGGACGTTTAACAGGAGAAGGTACACCTTGGAAATAACGAACTGGACGCAGACATACGTACAAATCCAATTCTTGACGCAAAGCTACATTTAATGAACGAATACCGCCTCCGATTGGAGTAGTAAGTGGGCCCTTGATCGCCACAAAATATTCGCGGATAGCTTCGAGCGTATCATTTGGCAGCCATTCACCATATGTATTGAAAGCTTTTTCGCCAGCAAATACTTCGTACCAAGCGATTTGCTTAGTGCCACCATAAGCTTTAGATACTGCTGCATCAAGTACGCGCTTGGAAGCTTTCCAAATATCACGGCCTGTGCCGTCACCCTCGATAAAAGGAATGATTGGATGATTAGGAACTTGTAGTTTTCCTTCTTTAATCGTGATTTGTTCGCCTTCTGTAGGTAGATCGAATTTTTCTAGTTTCAACATTTGAGTGTATTCCTCCTAAAGTTTTGTGGGATTTAAATAGCATTGACAAGCATCGAACAAAACTCTCGTCAAAATTAAAAATATAAATTTAAAATACTATGGCTAGGGTTCATTCTACTAAACTTTAGGAGCAGCCTGCAAGGCTGCTCTCCTATCTTTCATCTACTGGAACGTATTTCTGTTCGACCATACCCGTGTATTCTGCACGTGGACGAATAATGCGGTTATCAGTATATTGCTCCAGAATATGTGCAGTCCAACCTGAAGTCCGGCTAATTGCAAAAATAGGAGTGAACAGTTCACGATCTATGCCAAGCTGTGTATAGACAGAAGCCGAATAGAAATCAACATTAGGTCTTAATCCCTTTTGCCCGGTAATCAATTGTTCAATATTTACGGACATGTCGTACAGGGTGGTGTCATTTTTCATCGTGCCAAGCTCCAGCGACATTTTCATCAAATGCTTTGCACGTGGATCACCATTCTTATACACACGATGACCGAAGCCCATGATCTTCTCACGGTTATCCAGTTTCTTACGGATAAACGGTTCAACCGCTTCCAAACTTCCGATCTCTTCTAGCATCTTCATAACAGCTTCATTTGCCCCACCGTGAAGCGGGCCTTTGAGCGCACCAATAGCGGAGGTAACCCCAGAATAAATATCGGATAATGTCGCAACTGTAACCCGGCCAGCAAAAGTTGAAGCATTCAGCTCATGGTCCGCATGAAGAACAAGTGCGGTATCAAGTGCTTTGACAGATACGCTGTCCGGATCTTTTCCCCACAGCATATACAGGAAGTTCTCAGCAATAGAAACGCCTTCTTTCGGAGCCACTGGTTCGAGCCCTTTGCGAATACGCGACAGTGCCGCCACAATTGTCGGGAGTTGTGCCTGCAGTTTTACCGCCTTAATCTCGTTCGCTTCTCTGCTCATATCGTCCGCCGCTTCATCATAGAGAGCAAGGCTTGATACAGCCGACCGCAATGCTGCCATGGTGTTGGCGTCTTTTGGATAGAGCTTCATTTGCTCGATTACCTGTTCAGGAATCTGTGCGAAGGCACTAAGATCCCGCTTGAGCGCTTCCAGCTCTGGCACCGTCGGCAGACTGCCGAACCATAACAAATAAGCTGTTTCTTCGAAGGTAGCATGATCTGCAAGTTCATCAATATCATAACCGCGGTAAGTGAGTACACCATCCACAATGGAGCTAATGGATGAAGTTGTTGCAACGATACCTTCCAAGCCTTTGGTAGCTGTCATAGCATATCTCTCCTTTGCCAACAAGGTATAAAAACAATCTTAGTTCCATGAAAACATTTCCAATTAAAAGCATTAAAAAATCTAATAAGTGCGTGTAAGAACATCTCCGTCAGGAATGCTGTATGACCAACTTACTTTTTATCTTTATTTATCATACTGGATTTTGTCGGTTATGTGAACAATGTGGAAGCTTTGCAGCGCATCAAATGATTTTATCAGAGAGATAGAAAAAAACTTCTAACCCCCTGATTCAATGATTCCATTTCAGTTTATAGTTGCCGGCCCAATCTAATATTTATCCCGCATTCTAGTCTTTAAATCGATCCTATGAATATATATGAAGACGAGCTCTTATTCCCCTGTCTGTGCAGGAATGAAGAAGGTGTGGTCTCGGTATGGATCGTTTGGTATTAAAAAGACTGCTGCGCGGCCTGTGGGTCGTTCTGGCAACTTCCATCCTCCTGCTCGCAATCTATTTATTACTTCCGCTGTTATACCCCTTGTTGCTTGCTTGGCTGCTCGCATATATCATGCATCCATTAGTGCTTATTCTTAAAGGCTTTAAATTACCAAGCTGGCTTGCGGTATCACTCGCGCTCCTATTTTACATAGGCGGAATCACACTAGTCTTAACCGCAATGATTACAAGACTCGTAAAAGAATTAATCGTCTTGCTGCAAACCTTTAATCTCCACACCGACCAATGGAAGGAACTTCTGATGTCCTTAAGCCAGAATGCAAGCATTCAGAATATCATCAACCAGATTAATCAATTTTACCAAGACAATCCTGACTATCATGCTACGATTGACAGCAATATCAGCAGAACAACGGAAACTGTAGGTTACGCAGTCACGCAAGTGGTCACGGGATTCTTTAATATAATATTGAAACTGATCTCCGCACTTCCTAGTATGGGTACGATTCTTATAGTGGTTGTCCTCGCTGCCTTTTTCATTAGTACGAGTTGGGAGCGTCATAATGATAAACTTACAGGCTGGCTGCCGACAGCATTCCTAAAGCCTGTGTCAGGTATCTGGAAAGATTTACGCAGAGCGCTCTTCGGTTATCTTCGCGCCCAGGTAATCCTGATCTCCATCACAGCGATCATTGTAGTCATCGGGCTGCTGCTGCTGGGTGTGAAGTCTGCATTCGCTATCGGCTTAATGATTGGCTTTGTGGATCTACTGCCTTATCTCGGTGTGGGAATTGTGATGCTGCCTTGGGCGCTATATTCTTATATGACGGACAATCTAGCGCTAGGGATAGGACTATCCATACTCTACGCTGTTATTCTTATTACCCGGCAGGTACTTGAGCCGAAAGTGCTCGCTAGCAGCATTGGACTTGATCCCCTTGCCATGTTGATTGGCATGTTCGCCGGTCTGCAGTTGTTCGGTATGCTAGGGCTGATCATCGGACCCGTTATCCTTGTAGTCCTTGTTGCCTTTAACCGAGCTGGCGTATTCCGAGCTTTACACAGCTACATTGTTAGCGGCAGATTAAGATAGGAACCGAAAGCATCGATTCGTAAAATAGCAAACAGAGCGGGCCCTTCAGCAATGACAGGGGTCCGCTCTGTTTATTGTTGTAAAAAAGATTACTAACGACGGTAAAAGGTGAAGGTGCCATTCTTCATCTTCTTCTCAATCCACTTCAGCAAAAATATACGGTACAAAGGCCGGGTCAATGGAAATACTAGCGTAAAACCGACAATATCGGTTACGAACCCTGGCAATATCAGTAGCAATCCTCCGAAAAAAATACATAAACCATCCAGCATCGTCCGTCCAGGAACGCGGCCCTCCTGCATATGTGTTCTGCTGTCCTGCAGCACTTTTTTACCTTCAAATCGCATCATTAGTAGACCGATTACTGAAGTGGTCAGCATAAGCAGCAACGTTTTAAATGCTCCAAGTTGATCTGCTACGTAGATAAAACCGAATAATTCCACAGCAGGAATAATAAATAGTCCAGCCCATAACCATTTGCTTCTAATCATACTGAACCCCCTTCTTCCCGCAGCGCCTCTTTTATTGCGTGAAAGAGCTCTGGAAGGGCTCTATCCAGCCTAGCAGGCCTCCATTCCTGGTTCACCCAAACATGACTTGTCGTGCCGGTAACCAGCAGTTCCCCAGGTGGATCCATCGACCGCAACTCCCCTAGAGTAGCCAATAAACCTTCTGAATTTCTACCTTCTTCTTCCGAGAGCCTCCGCACTTGATACTCAAATACGACTCGCAACGCTGAGAAGGTAGTCATTCGCGCATACACGGAGATAAGATCATCATATCGTGCCGGACTTTTAAATTGCAAATCTGCTGAGGTGACAGGAAGTAAGACGCCTTGTTTCTCAAGTTCGCAATAAGTAAAACCAACCTGACGAAACATCTCCGTACGACCAGACTCAAACCAGTTCAAATAATTCGCATGATATACGACACCCATCTGATCACTTTCCTGATAGCGAACACGCAGGGTCGACTTATACCATCGGCTGGGCAATCCAGCTCTTTCTAATTCCATCTATTAATACTCCTTTCAGCATAGCAGCAGGGGAGCGTTTAAGCCTGGACCCCGCCTGAAGATAGCGTCGTCGATAATTTGCGCCGAGAGCTTCTGGCAACATAGAACAGCAGCATTGCTCCTGCGATAGAGCTCAACATACAAGACAGATTCATTACTTCTACACCGCCTTGATTGAGCAAGAATCCATTCAGTAAATTACCGACAATGCCAGAAAAACCTGCAAACACCATATTAAATACACTTTGGCCAGTGGCCTGCATCTCGTTAGACGTGATCTGAGATACATATTCGACTGCAGCAATATAAAAGAACCCAAATGAAAGACCATGCAGCACTTGCACTCCGATCATTACAGATGGATAAGGAAAAGCAACCTGAATACCCCACCGCAAAACATAAATAAGAGCCCCAAGGAGCAAGGTCCGCTCCCGACCCAACCCCTTAATCACCTTAGAAGCAAACAGCATGGAAGGCACATTCGTCACCGATGCGAGAAAGAGCGCAATCCCTGCATAACGCGTAGACCCACCAACCGATTGAAAAGCGATTACAAAGTATGTACCAAAAGCAGCCATCGTCTGGTTCACAAGAAAGCTCCCACCCAAAAACGCAAGGAAAACCCGATTCCCCAGCAGTTGTCTTACCCCCTGAGTAAACGATTGCCTCATCATATGATTCTCTTCCGCCTGCTTCGGCAATGTAAACGCAATAAGGACTGCAATCAGATTAAAAAAGAGAAAAGGCAGCCATATCGTGGATACAGAGAAGGTAGAAACGTATACCCCTCCTGCATAAGCTCCCAGAGCCGCTCCAATGCTCATCATAAGCCGGATGCTACCGTAAGTGGCTCCAGCTCTATTCGCCGCCGAGATCGCGTAAGAATCAGCTATAGGAGCCTGTGTAGAGGAGAAGATCGTTGAAGCGGTATAGACCATTAGCAGCACTATAAAATATTCGGAACGGTAAAAGACAGCTAATAAAGCTGGAACCGCCACACTTAGGATTAGTACTAAACGCGTCTGATTATACCGATCAGAGATAATCCCCCACATCGGCTGAATGGTGATTGCAACTAGTGTGCCTGTTGCCATTAGTATACCTATCTGTCCACTATTAAGTCCATTATGGACCAGCAGCAGCGAAAGATAAGAGCCAAATGAACCGCCGGCCAATCCTAAAAACAGATAAAAGCCGCGCAGCTTCGATAATTTTTCCATTTGTACTATGAGTCCTCCAGCTTTATATTTTTATATTTTAACAGAACACCCGTACTTCATATGTAATCATCGCATTTAATATAGCAGTACTATAAAAGGCGGTGGACAAGTTGAGCACAAAATATAATTCTCTCATGGTAAATCATCCTTGTCTAACAGACAAATCTAATGCGAGCAATAAACAAAGCTCTGCCTTTGGCTGGTCTTCTAAGAATTGGAGTGGTTACACTGTTACTGGTAGAAAAGGGGCATTCAATCGCATTTCTGGTGAATGGATCGTCCCATATATAAAACCAACCCACAAATCTACCTATTCTTCCGCATGGATTGGCATCGACGGCTTCAAGAACAGCAGCCTTATCCAGACGGGAACAGGTCATGAATTCGTAAATGGGAATGCCCGTTATTACGCCTGGTGGGAAATACTACCTGACGCTGAGACCGTAATCCCTTTTCCAGTATACCCTGGAGATCATATGAAAGGTACTATCACAAAAATAAGCCATACGAAGTGGTCTATCTCACTCCGGAATTTAAGCCGAAATTGGACCTTCCGAACGCTTCAGCGATATACTGGTCCACAGACCTCCGGCGAATGGATTATGGAGGCTCCCGAGGTCGATGGTTCCATCGCAAAGCTGGCCCGCGTTGGTACTACCTATTTCAACTGCTGCCGAATCAATGGAAAACGACCTAGGTTAACTCTTTCAAATGGAGGGATCATGGTCCAGAATAACACCACCGTTGCGGTTCCTTCCAGTCCAAGCCCTCGAGGGGACTCTTTTAGCGTCAAACGTATATACTAACAGCATAAATGGATTAAGTACAAAAAAAGAGCTGCCTCATTTGTAGATTTTCACTACATCTGAGACAGCTCTTTTATTTAAAGAAATATAAGTTTCACACTATACATTATCCTTATATTTCTCACATAAACGCTTACCGTCCTTTAGGGACGCCAACCGCGTTTTGGCTTAGCTAAGTAAAAACTATGAATCAGGCAAAGCACTGTCGAGTACTACTCGATTGTGCTTACTTTTACCAAGTTAGTGGAACCGGAACGTCCAAGTGGAATTCCTGCAGTAATCACAACTAGGTCGCCAGCTTGAACCAGACCGGAATCCTTACCACCTTGGATTGCTGTTTCAAGCAATTCATCTGTGGAAGTAGCTACTTTACCGAATACTGGCGTTACGCCCCAAACGAGGGACAATTGACGCATAGTTCTTTCTTGTGTTGTAACAGCAATGATTGGTGCTTTAGGACGGTACTTGGAAACAACGCGTGCAGTATGACCTGTAACAGTCGAAGAAAGAATAGCCTTAGCGTTCAAATCCAAAGCGGAAATAGCAACGGATTGGCTAATAGCTTCTGTAACTGTTGTTTCTTGTGCAGTTTGTTGTTTCGAGAAAATTTCATGATGATCCAAAGCGGACTCCGCTTTCTCAGCAATACGGGACATTGTAAGAACGGATTCTACTGGATATTTACCAGCAGCAGTTTCTCCGGAAAGCATGATTGCATCTGTTCCGTCGAAAATAGCGTTTGCTACGTCACTTGCTTCAGCACGAGTAGGACGTGGGTTACGTTGCATCGAATCCAGCATTTGTGTAGCTGTGATTACTGGTTTGCCAGCAACGTTACATTTTTGAATCATCAATTTTTGAGCCAAAGGTACATCTTCAGCTGGAATTTCAACACCAAGGTCACCACGAGCAACCATCAGGCCATCGGAAGCTTCTAAAATTTCATCAAGGTTGTCAACACCTTGTTGGTTTTCGATTTTGGAAATGATTTGAATGTGAGAAGCGTTGTTTTTCGAAAGCAGCTCACGAATTTCCTGAACGTCGCTAGCTTTGCGAACGAAGGAAGCGGCGATAAAATCGATGTCCTGTTCGATACCAAAAAGAATATCGTTGGTGTCTTTTTCCGTAATACCCGGCAAGGAGATGTTTACTCCTGGTACGTTAACGCCCTTCTTGCTCTTGATCGTACCACCGTTTACAATACGGGTCTTGATTTCAGTTCCTTGAATGTCGACAACTGTCAAACCAATCAGACCGTCATCAATAAGGATGGTGGAGCCTACTTGAACATCATTAGGAAGCTCGCTGTACGTGATGGAAATACGTTCTTGGGTGCCAAGGATTTCTTCCGTAGTTAGTGTCAGGTACTCGTCCTGAACTAGTTCAATCGGTTCTACTTCCAACTTGCCTGTGCGAATCTCCGGTCCTTTTGTATCGAGCAGGATAGCTACAGTTTTGTTCAGTTCCTTAGATGCTTGACGGATCGTTTTAATCCGAGCACCATGCTCTTCAAAATCGCCGTGGGAGAAATTCAAACGGGCCACATTCATACCAGCCAAAATCAATTTTTTGATATTCTCCAACGATTCACTCGCAGGTCCGATCGTACATACAATTTTACTTTTCCGCATTAGGTTTTCCTCCGTTTTTTCGTTCTCTCTGTCTCACTTTTTCCAACTACAAAATCTACTACAAGGCTAACTAATTAAATAGGAACTTTGTCACATGTGCCTTTAACTACGCCCTTATGAATATTACTGCAACTTAGACACAAAATCAATGTTGTAGGCTCTTTTAGAGTAATTTGAGCTCGAATTATCTGTATGCACAAAAAAAATTAAAATAATCCCGAAATTACGTCGAGATTATTTTAATTCCAATAAAATCTATAATTTACACGAAATTGAATATGGTCCACTAAGTATGGTTATATGTCTTAAAGTGCAAATGGAAACACTCTTTTTACACTTCAGTTTCCACTTCTTCTTCAAGGAAAATCTGCTCCTGCTGGACTTCAGCAAACTCACCTATTTTACGGAATTTACGATAACGATCTTCTTTCAATTCCGCTCTATCCAGAGGAATTAGCTCCTGCAAGTGACGCCATAACGCATCCTTAATCGCAGCTGCCGTAGCTTCGTAGTCACGATGAGCGCCGCCTTTTGGCTCAGGAACAATCTCTTCAATGACTTCCATTTCAAGCAGATCAGATGCCGTTATCTTCATGGCCTCCGCAGCTTGATCAGCCTTCGAAGCATCCTTCCATAGAATCGATGCCGCACCGTTAGGGGATATCACCGAATAAATGGCATGCTCCAGCATAAGCACTCTATTACCAACTGCAAGTGCTAGTGCGCCACCACTTCCGCCTTCACCAATAACCACACAGATTACAGGGACACCAAACTGAGACATCTCGCGTAAATTACGGGCAATTGCTTCAGATTGTCCTCTTTCCTCAGCTGTATTGCCTGGATATGCACCTTTCGTATCCACGAAGGTTATAATGGGACGATTGAACTTGTCCGCTTGCTGCATCAAACGCAGTGACTTACGGAAGCCCTCAGGGTGTGCACTGCCGAAAAAGCGTAAAATATTCTCTTTCGTATCCTTACCGCGCTGCTGGCCAATGACCGTAACCGGGACGCCGTTAAGCTTGGCGATACCGCCTACAATAGCAAGATCATCCCCAAACATTCGATCCCCGTGAAGCTCAATAAAATCTGTGAAGATCTGCCCCATAAGATCAAGAGAAGTCGGACGTCCCTGATGTCTGGCTAGATGCATTTTTTGGGAAGGGGAGATATTAGAATAAACTTCCTCCTCAAGCACACGGTACCGTTCTTCCAGTCTTGCTACCTCATCCGTAAAATCAATACTCTTCTCTTCGCCGAACTGCTTTAGCTCGGCAATTTTCTTGCGCATTTCAACCAGAGGCATTTCAAAAGGCAACTCTCCTGCCAACCTAAAATCCCCCTTTCACATCATGCAATTCCAAAATTTTGGTCAGTGTGGCGCGCATTTCTTTACGATGCACAACCATATCAATCAAGCCATGCTGCAGATTAAATTCAGCCGTCTGGAAATCATCCGGAAGCTTCTGGCGAATCGTCTGTTCAATGACTATACGTCCTGCGAAACCGAATACCGCCCCAGGCTCAGCAATAATAATATCGCCCAGACTGGCAAAACTCGCAGAGACTCCGCCAGTTGTCGGATCCGTAATTATAGAAATATAAAGGCCGCCCACTTCGTTGAAACGAGCAAGCGCTGCACTTGTCTTCGCCATTTGCATAAGACTTAGAATACTCTCCTGCATTCTTGCTCCACCAGAAGTAGAGAAAATAAGGAGTGGAAGCTGCTTCTCCGTGGCTTCTTCAATCGCCCGGGTAATCTTCTCACCGACTACAGATCCCATACTGCCGGAGAAAAATTCGAAATTCATCACAGCTGCAATCACTGGATGTCCGCCAATAGATCCCTGCCCCGTAATCACGGCATCAGTTTGTCCCGATTTCAGTTGCTGTTGCTCCAGTTTAGAGGCATAACCCGGGAATTTCAGCGGATCTATAGAATACATTTCACTATCAAACTCGATAAAGCCCTCTGGGTCTAACGTCATAGCAATACGCTCAACGGCGTTCAAGCGCAAATGATGACCACAAGTAGGACATACTTTAAGATTCTTTTCCAATTCCTTGCTATACTGGATCGTTCCGCATTTATTACATTTACTCATTAATCCTTCTGGAATTTCCCGTTTGGGGCGTTCGCCTTCTGCAGGCACGCCGCTTCGCTCCAGACGTTCTGAAGGAATAGTCGCGTACTTCCGTTTCTTCTGAAATAAATCTTTGAACACACCCGCACCTCTTCAGCCGTTTATTTGCGTTATGCAGCTTGCCGCTGTCATGACTTTTCTCTTGATAGAAATTCAGGGATGCAGAATAAGATTAAGGACTTCCTGTACTTCCTCCAGTTCACCCGAAGGAACCAATATCTCAAACTGCTGCTTGGACATATTGATTGGACGGCATTTTACTAAAAAACCTTCTTCAGTCAGCTTACTCTTAATCATATCCGCCACTTTGGCGGTCGGCGCGATATATATTACCGTCCACATGCCTTGCAAGGCCTCCCCAATCTTAATTCCCAGCCGTATCCCGTATAATGGAATTATGATAACACAGTTTTCTTTTTTCCCGCAACAGGCGTAGGGCAAAGGAAGCAAGACTGAGGAACTCGTTCAATCGAAATGAATCGGGTCATTTATTCCGTGTCCGTGACCAGAGGATATACTTTTGCCCCTTCCTGCCGATGAGCGATTCTAGCAGAAGCAGCTGCAGCGATACCCGCTACTAAGTCATCCAGGAACACGTGAATCCTCCCCTTATCATCGTTCAATTCACCAATGATTCCAAGCTTTATTTTGTCCAAGTACCCAAATCCTGTAAGTCCGATCATCCCATATACCCCTGTGATGCCAAGGGCTAGAGTCTCGTCCGCTCCATAAAGTGATTCATCCGCTTCCATTACTGCCTGAAGCGGCTGCGGAAGCAGTCTCTTCTCGGCCAGTTCATCAAGTGCGATCCCCGTCATTAACGTGTACTGCACTTCTCTTTTTCCCAATACAGATTTTACACTGGAAAGGCATTCTTCCTTGGATAAACCGGGGTAATAGACCGATTGTAAAATATATACGATTTCAGCAATGGAAGAAAGTGATACGCCTCTACGTTCCAACAGATCAACTGCCATTTGATAGGACATGATGTGATTCCCCTTTCCGCCCAGGGATTCGCCCTGTGGTTTCCTAATGTATGCGGAAAAGGGTGGAATTGTTCTTATTTTATTCTTACAGTACCTGTCCCGAGCATAGACTCGATAGCTGCGATTAGCTCTTCTGAAGGCTTAATCCGATAGTTATCGCTAAGGGCCAGGAGCTTCTGATCCCGTTCGTAGAACAGAATCGTCGCGACTGGGCCTGGATGATTCTGCAGCAGCTCCTTCAGATGCGACAGCTGCGCAGCATTCTCGGCGGCCGGCGTGATCTTGATAAAGACACGCTGGCCTGAGCCCGGCGCTGGCGCAGCGGCCGGTGCAGGTGTTGCAGGCGCAGCTGCGCCGCCTGCAGGTCTGCCAGCGGGGCCAGTAGCAGCCCCGCTGGCCCGCGAAGCAGGAGCTGCGCCGCGTGGCGGTGCTCCTGCTGAGGCCGAGCGTCCCGCGCTATACGAGCGGGATGCGGCGGTACTACGGCGCTGCAGCAGGGCGCGGAGAGTCTCCGCGGATAGCAGCGCCACTTCCTCGGCCAGCAGCTTGAAGCCTTCGTCCTCCTGCTGCACCTTGGCGCGCAAGGCCAGCAGCGCGCCCTTGGCAATCAAGCTGCGGCTTCGCTTCCACACCTCGGGGAAGAGCACGACTTCGCAGCGCTCGATCTGATCTTCCCATTCGATGAAAGCCATCGATTTTCCTTGCTTCGTCGTAATTTCCTTAACGGAAACAACCATGCCGGCCGTAACCGTCTGACTCTCATCTGCGGCTTCACCAAGATCCATTAGCCGCTGTATGCCCGGCTCCTCCAGCAGCTCAGCGCTATCATCGAGAGGATGACCTGATAGATACAGCCCCAGTAGTTCACGTTCCATCTCCAGCTGCTGTCCTACAGTGAACTTAGGGATATCCGGATACCGAATTTCCCAGTTCGGCGTCTCCACCAAATCGTCGAACAGCTGAATTTGCAGCTCATCTCGCTCTTTGCGCCATTTCAGTGCAGCGTCAACGGTCTCGTCCAACATAGCCAGCAGCTGGGCCCTATGACCTGGCAGACAGTCAAAAGCTCCTGCCTGCAGCAAAGACTCCACTACCCGCTTGTTGCAGACCCGCAGATCCACACGTCGACAGAAATCGAGCAGGCTGTCGAATGGCCGCTCCTTGCGGACCGACATAATATTCTCCACTGCTAGCGTGCCGACGTTCTTAATCGCTGCGAGCCCAAAGCGGATATGCCCTGTTCCCGTTTCCTCTCCTGGAACAGGGGTAAACAGTACGCCGCTCTCGTTCACATCCGGCGGCAACACGCCGATGCCCGTGCGGCGGCAATCCAGTACATATTCTGCCACCTTACGGTGAGTACCCATCACAGCGGTCAGCATAGATGCCATAAACTGCACCGGATAATGCGCCTTAAGATAAGCCGTCTGAAAAGCCAGCACGCCATATGCCGCCGCATGCGCTCGGGGGAAGCCGTAATCGGCAAACCTTACGATCATATCATAGACGGCATTGGCATCCGTTTCGTTATAGCCTTGCTGCAAGCTCCCCTGTACAAAATGGCTGCGTTCCTTATCCAGCGTCTCGCGCTTCTTCTTAGAGACTGCTCGGCGGAGCAAATCCGCTTCCCCAAGGGAGAATCCAGCCATAAGCGAAGCAATCTGCATGATCTGTTCCTGATACACAATAATTCCATAGGTATCCGCTAATATAGATTTCAAATCAGGATGCGGATACTCTACTTCGATTTGACCGTGCTTACCTGCTATAAATTTCGGGATAAACTCCATCGGACCCGGACGATATAGCGCTAGAACGGATACGATATCTTCAAAGCCATTTGGCTTCAAATCCTTAAGCACACGTCTTACACCCGCCGACTCCAACTGAAAGACCCCAGTCGTTTCACCAGCACCTAGCATTTCATACGTGAGCGGATCATGATCTGGTATGATTTTAAAATCTGGAACACTGCCACTCATTTCTTTAATCGAATTCATACAGCGCTCAATAATAGACAAGGTGCGCAGTCCCAGAAAATCCATTTTCAGCAGCCCAACACTCTCCAAATGCTCCATAGAGTATTGAGTTAACGCTGTACTTTCATTGCCCTCTTGAAGGGGCACAGCATCAGTTAGAGGACCTTTGGAAATAACAACCCCGGCAGCATGTGTCGAAGCATGACGAGGCATACCTTCCACTTTCATTGCCATATCCAGCAAGCCTTTGATCTTAGGATTACTGTCATACAGCGCTTTAAGGTCTGGAGTAGTCTCCAGCGCTCTTGCAAGGCTGATTCCTAGTTGTCCTGGGATGAGCTTCGCAGCTTTGTCTACCTCGTTATAAGGTAAATTCAGCACCCTGCCCACATCACGAACCGCAGCCCGTGCAGCCATGGTTCCGAACGTAATGATCTGCGCCACATGTTCTTTGCCGTATTTCTCCACCACATAAGCGATAACCTCATCACGACGCTCATCACTAAAATCGATATCAATATCCGGCATCGTGATCCGCTCTGGATTTAAGAAACGTTCAAAGAGCAAGTTATACTTAAGCGGATCTACATCCGTGATTCGTAGGGAGTAAGCGGTAAGACTCCCCGCCGAAGAACCCCGGCCCGGCCCAGTAGCAATCCCCTGGCGATGACAATAAGCGATAAAATCCCACACAATTAGAAAATAATCGCTAAAACCCATACTCTCGATAACGCCAAGCTCATAGGCAAGACGCTTTTCAGCGGTCTCCCTTTGTTCAGGCGATGCCCAAAGCGGTGTGTCTATATACCGTTCTTCAAGCCCTTTAAAGCACAACTCCCGCAAATAAGCAGCGGAGTCCTTACCTTCTGGAATTGGTGAATAGGCAGGCAGAATATGCTGGCCAAAGGTAAGCTCCAAATTACATTTTTCTGCGATTACCAGCGTATTGCTGATAGCTTCAGGCACATGCGGAAACAATTCCGCCATTTGATCACTACTTTTTAGAAACAGCTGATCTGTTCCGATCTTGAGCCGTTCCTCATCATCCACCGTTTTACCTGTTCCAATACAGATCAGAACATCCTGTACCTCAGCATCTTCCTTGGCTAAATAATGAACGTCATTCGTAGCTACAAGTGGGATCTCACAGGCCTTGGCAAGTGCGATCAGCTTCGGATTTACTCGCTTTTGCTCGGAAATTCCGTGATCTTGAAGCTCCAGGTAGAAGTCTTCGCCAAAAATCTCCTTATATCGCAGCGCAGCCTTTCGCGCCTCGTCATCTCTTCCATGCAACAGATGCTGCGGTACTTCGCCGCCTAGACATGCACTGAGGCATATGATCCCCTCCGAATGAGCGGCCAGAACCTCCATATCAATACGAGGTTTATAATGATGACCTTCCAGATGGCCGATAGAAATCAGCTTCATCAGGTTCTTGTAGCCGGTTTCATTCTTGACGAGCAGAATCAGGTGATAAATCGGTTGATCTTTACGACTGCCTCGCTCACGGCGAGAGCCCGCGGTTAAATAAGCTTCACAGCCGATAATCGGCTTGATTCCATTCTCTTTACACGCTTTATAAAAGGGGATCGCCCCATACATCACTCCATGATCCGTAAGCGCCAGCGACTTCATGCCGTATTCGCCGGCCCGGCGCACGAGATCGGTAATGCGCGCCGCCCCGTCCAGTAAACTGTATTCGCTGTGCACATGCAAATGCACGAAAGGGCTCATCATCCCACTTCCTTTCTACTACAAAAATCAAACATAAATAGTTGTTCAAAAAGTCCGCTTTTGATCACGA
>NZ_NFUX01000086.1:0-26500 GCF_002264385.1 Paenibacillus sp. VTT E-133280 | reverse complement strand
GAGTTCGGTTCGACAAAACTTACTTCGTAATTATGATACGCCTAAACGGCGTGATAACATCCAATCCTGCAGTTCAGACAAGCTACCTTCCATGAAATACTGCTCCATTTCCGCAATCTGCCCCAGTCTGACAAAATGTCTTGATGCTGTAAGGCTTTTAGCTGCAGGCTGCGTAATAAAGGTCACACTTCCTTGACTTCTTTCGATAAAATCAAGCTCCTCAAACACATCTAGCATATTACTAAGCATTCGAATACTTAATGAGGATTGTCGACTTAGCCGCAGCAGCACTTCATGTTCTGGCGTCGCAACAGCAGTGATCGAAGCCAGCAATTTATAGAGTATTTTAAAATGATCCCGTGTCGGAATGATAAGTCTTTCTCGGCCATCCTTTATAGAATGCAAAAGCGCAATATTATCAGCATTAGGAAAAGCCTTTAGTAATGCGTCAAGTTGTTCAGGAGTCTCCGGCATATCCAGTAGGCATAACAGTGAGACATGCCCTGATTCCTGAATCGAATCATCCTTAATAGCGGCGCTAATGCCAGCTTCTTTATCATATACCCAGAAGGACATTCCTATCAATTCAGTCTGCGGAGACGTACGTCCACACTGACACACTGCTGCGGCACGATATGGGCCAGCACCACTATAGGGAAGCAGCAGCTCTCTAATATGCGCAGCCTGCCGTACAGCGTCAGCAGCACCACGAAGATCAAACAATTGAGCATCCTGGACTGATAAATCCTGTAGCAGAAGCTGTGGTTTCCTCGAGCCATTCCATTCGTTGATCGACAGTTCAGCCAGCACATTGATCGGGGTGCCCACAGGGAGCAGCTTAGCCAAATCCCCTTTACCAAAAGCTAAGGCTTCGATCGTGCTCTTTCCCTGTTGCAAGACGATTTTCAAGTGTTTTCCGTCTTGCCCCATGGTGCGTGTCTCTTTCACTGTAGCCCCGCGAATGATGAACTTTGGCAATGGATTCGACATCCCGAAAGGTGCAAGCCTTTCCAATTCAAGCGCGGTCTGTAGGGACAAATCGGAAATCGACACTTCTGCATCAGCAGAAGTAACAGGCACGAAATGCTCCGGTGTTAACACAGTAGCAGCGTATTCATTTAATGCCGCAGCGAAGGCTTCTAAGCCGTCCCGATGCAGGCTCATTCCCGCGGCTGCTGGATGACCACCGAAATGATCCATTAAGTCAGAACAAGAGGATAACGCCGCATATATATCAAGTCCAGGAATAGAGCGGGCAGAACCTTTGCACATGCCGGTCTCCGGATGAATATCCAGAATAATCACTGGCCGATAGTAACGCTCCAGTAGTTTGGAAGCCACTATACCTACCACACCCACATTCCAGCCTTGTTCAGCAAGAACTATGATGTCTGGTATTTCTCCACCCTGAGTCATCTGTTCCAATTTTGCAGTGGCCTCCACTACAATTCTTTCTACAACCAATTGGCGTTCTTTATTAAGCAGATCAAGCTCCCCAGCCAGTTGCTCAGCATCATCAGCATGCTCAGTTGTAAGCAATGCCACTGCCCGTCCAGCATGATCCAGACGACCACTCGCATTGATACGAGGCGCCATTCCAAAAGCGATATTAACCGCACTCACAGTACTCATGGTCACGCCGCTAACACCGAGTAAAGCACGGATACCTGGGAATCGAGAATTTCGCATACTGACCAAACCGTTTCGAACAATCTCACGATTCTCACCCAGCAGCGGCATTAAATCCGCTACAGTACCTATAGCAGCTATCTCTGCCCACTCATCTGGAGTTTCCTCCCCTAACATAGCCTGGGCGAGCTTATAAGCTACCCCTACACCCGCTAATCCCTTGAACGGGTAGGGGCAGTCGGGCAGCTTCGGATTGATTAACGTATAAGCCTCTGGGAGAAGCTCTGGAGGCTCATGGTGATCCGTAACAATCACATCAATCCCGAGTTCATTAGCGTAAGCAATCTGATGATAGGCGCTAATGCCAGTATCTACAGTAATGATCAAGGATACCCCCTGCTGTAAAGCCCAATCCAATGCATGATTATGCAGCCCGTAGCCCTCATTAGAACGGTGCGGGATATAAATATCAAAGGAAGCGCCCAAGTAACGCAGCAAATGAATCATTAATGCTGTACTGGACACACCGTCAGCGTCATAATCACCGTAAATCAGAATATGTTCTTCTTCTTTTAAAGCCTTTCTAATTCTGGGAACCGCTTCGGCCATCCCTTTTAGAAGGAACGGATCATTCGGAGCTTCCACACCGCCATCCATGAACGATAGAGCCTCATGTGGCGTATCAATTCCTCTAGTCACTAATAGTGAGGATAAGAGCGGAGAAATAGAAAGGCTCCGGGCCATATCCCTTACGACGTTGGGATCGGCTGCCGGAGATTGCCATCTTGTTTTTGAATAAAGCAATAGCGCTCACCTTTCTTTCACCTTGCGGACTACTGAAGCAGCGTCGGAATATCATTATCCGCCAATTCATAATTACTTTTGTATGGATAACCGGGATCATAAGGAACTACGTCCATATGTACCTCACCAACATGAACAAACCTGTGCTGCAGCAACTTTCTTGCACATTCTGAAATATCCTGTGCTTCCATCACCGTAATACGCGGATTTACACTGATCTTCACTTGCAGATTCACATAATTCCCTTGCTCAAGTGCCTTCAAATGTTCTACACGAATAACACCATGAACACGTTGTACAGTTTCAATAAAATTAGCTGCTTCCTCAGAAGGTAGCTCCTGTGCATTCTTAACACTAACAGTATTAACAATGAGCAGATAACCCTTACGTAGAATTAAGCATCCTGTTAAAAGTGCAGCAATAGGGTCCATGTAGAGTAGAGGATGCCAATAGGTCCCCCCCATTGATAACGATATCCCTACTAATACTGTGATAGAAGTATACAAACTGAAACGATGACTATTGGCATAAGCAGCGTGACTGCCATCCCCTATTTTTTTAAAGTACCGATATTGATATTGAAATACAGCTTCTTTAAGTACAATAGATAGCAAGACAGTTACAAGTGCAAGTTCTCCGCGAGTGGATGACTGTCCCTCGGTTAAGTCACGGATTGCAGAGAAGGCGATCTGCAGCCCCCCCATAAGAATTAATACCGAAAAAAGTATAGCTAAAAGCGGCTCCTTATTCCCTCGTCGCTCTTCTATCCGCTGCTTGCTCTTTCTGCTTTGTTCAGAGCGCCACGGGAGAATATCCGCCAATTTAGCTGCAGCATCTGCTCCCGAATATAATGCATCGCCCATTAATGCCTTGCTACCTGAAATATAGCCAAAACTCCCCTTAGCTACTGCCAAAGTAACATCGCTGATGATCCCTGTCCAAGCAACCGTCTTGCTTTGCGGTGATCGTTCTTTATTCATACGAGGCCCCCCTTACCACTAGCAAGTAATCTCATGATGATACAATACACATGACATACTACCCCAAAGATTTCGAAAGCCGCGTCGCATTTGACGCGGCTTTCTTAAATTATAAAGTTGATGTTTTTTTCATTCAAGTGTAGCCATGTTATTTTTCTTGAGACATTACCCTTTAGCCGGGCTTTTTACCTTTATCTTCTCACGCTTCTTAAGCAGTAACCAGAGCGGACTTGCAATAAAGATTGAGGAATACGCTCCGAAGAGCAATCCGATTACCATCGCAAGCGAGAACATCTTGATGGACTCTCCTCCAAGAATTAACAGGAAGAACGCCGCGATAAATACGGTAAATGCTGTGTAGAGAGAGCGCATAAGGGTCTGAGCCACACTCTTGTTCACAAGCTCTTTCAAATCTTCGTAAGTTTTCTGTTTACCAAAACGTAAATTTTCACGGATACGGTCAAAGATAACGATCGTATCATTGATGGAATAACCGATAATCGTAAGCACCGCTACGATGAACGTCAAATCCACTTCCAAGCGGAAAATGGAGAAGATAGCAACGACCATAAAAGCATCATGAAGCAATGCAACAATAGCTGCCAATGCAAACCGCCATTCAAAACGAATACTTACATAAATGATAATCCCTAGACAAGAAATGAGAACCGCATAGATCGCATTGCGTGCAAGTTCTTTAGACATTTCTGTATCCACAGTGTTAATCTCAAACGATGCTTTATCGTCAAGCTTCAAGATTTCTGTTTTAAGAGCTTCATCTTGTTGCTCATCGAGCACTTGATCATAACGAACGTTGACCCGTTCACTCCCTAACGTAATGCTTGGCTCACTTGAAATCCCGGATTTTTCAACTGCTGAATTAACCTCTTCCAATGTCAAATTCTTAGACAGAGAGATATCAACATTAGATCCCGCTTTGAAATCAACGCTATAATTCAATCCAAACGTTGCTAAGAAAATCAAACCTGCCACTGTAAGGGCGATGGAAAAAATATAGAAATATTTACTCAAATGTACGAAATCAAGCTCTTTCTTAAAGCGCACGGATATCACTCTCCTTAACACCGAAACTCTTCGGTTTGTTCAGCTTACCGGCTTTAACAAGCTGGCTAAGCAACCAGTGGGAGAAATAAAGATTCGTGGCAATACTCAGTACGATTTCTACGATCAGCACCAATGCGAAGCCTTTGACTGCACCTGTACCGAAGGCGAACATGACACCTGCCACAATAACAGTTGTGACATTGGAGTCCATTACTGTCCGGAAAGAGGATTTATTACCTGCTTTAACAGAGGAAAGCACACTTTTACCACTGCGCATTTCTTCCCTTATCCGTTCATTTGTAATGATATTGGCATCGACGGCCATCCCTATACCCAGAATAAATGCGGCTATACCAGGCAACGTCAATGTGAAGTCTGCAAAGACAAAGACTACAATTAGCAGCCATGTGTGCAAGATCAGTGCAAAACTAGCCAAGAGACCTGGCAAGCGATACATACCGATCATGAAGATAAGAATAATCAAAGAACCCAAAAGACCGGCTTTGATCGTTTGATCAAGCGATTGTTTACCAAGTGTTGCACCCACACTTTGGGAGTATTTCTCAGTAAGTTTCAGTGGCAACGCACCCAGATTAATAGTGTCAGCCAGTTCACGTGCTTCTTTAATTGTATACTGACCGGAAATAGACGCACTACCGTCGGTAAGTACTGCTTGTACCGTAGGGTCAGATAGCTTGTTCTCATCCAAATAAATTGCGAGATTCTTTCCTAAGAGTCGTTTCGTAATCTCTGCGAATTTATCCTTGTCCTTTATTTTGATACTGATGATTGGCTGATTCAGGTTATCCCGTCCAACCTCTGCCGCACCTTCAACAAAATCACTACCTACCAGTTCGATCTTGCTGTAAGTACCTTCAGCGTCACCTTCAGCAGCACTACGGAAAGTCAGAACTGCAGGCTCCTTCATCTTCTTACGAACCTCGGCTTCATCAGTAACGCCTGCAATTTTCAGACGAATACGGTCAGTACCTTCAGTTGTAACCTCTGGTTCACTGGTTCCGAGCGCATTGGCCCGTTTCTCCAAACTTTCTGCTGTTTTCAACAGTGAAGCTCGGGACAACGCTGCTCCCGCTTCCATAGGCTCTGCATGGTACAAAATCTCAAATCCGCCTTTCAGGTCAAGACCAAGTCTAACCTTGTCCAGCAGTCCAGGAGTAGTAAATGCCATGACGCCTGTCAAAACGAGCACGGTAATAATAAAGCCCATTAGTCTCTTCATGCTCTAGCTAGTTCCCCTTTCATTCACTCAATATTCCTATTATAGCTACACGTGAAATGACCGTCAATTCACAGCATAGTCATAGCTATACTCACACAAAGAAACGGCCGCCCCTGCCCATATCAGCAAGACATCCGTTTATATAGGAGATGTGAAGTTATTATTATTCTCTTACTTTACTGCTTTATAAGGCTTTTCGCAAAGAAAAGAAGCGAGATGTTTATTGTTCAGTTCAACCCCCGATAAGCTGCAAGAGTCAAATAAGTCATGTAACTATTGGCTTTTAAGGAATAAATATCATTTACCAGCTTATGCAAGGGGGGCATTCCGTCCTTATCATAATTACGACTGATACAATCCCAAATATCCTTGCTGGTTACATACTCATAGCCGAGGAGCCGGAATTCTTCAGCTTTGCTGCGGCACATGGCTTCGATTTCTTCGCTATGTTGATCATGATTCCACTGTTCCGATTCCACGTGATGACACCTCCAAAGAACGCTCGTGTTCGTATGCTTACCATAGGTATTCGACCCAAGTTCTCTGCTTTCCTCCTTCCGTCACAAAAAGTTACAACTACTAAAACAAGGCATGCCGGGACAGGGGTATAGCATATCCATAAGAATAGACAAGTTGGCCAGCGTTTCATTTCATTTGGGGAAGAAGGCGTGACCTTTGAGGAAACAGAGCTTTATACAAGGAACTTTAATCTTGCTTGCCGCCGGCATCATTAATCGAATGCTTGGATTTATACCCCGAATTGCTTTGCCACGCATCATTGGAGCAGAAGGTGTGGGTCTATATCAGCTCGCGTACCCATTCTTTATCGTGTTGGTTACTGTTATTACAGGCGGACTTCCCCTAGCAATTGCAAAGATGGTAGCCGAAGCAGAGGGAGAGAACCGCCCTGAGAAATCGCGGCAAATTTTACGGACTGGCCTTACTCTTAGTGTCGGACTAGGAATCTTCTTTACCATTGTTGCGCTGGTCAGTGCTTCATGGGTCTCCAATGTGATCTTAACAGACCACAGAGTTTATTATACTTTCATTGCCATGATCCCAATGATTGGAATTGTTGCTGTATCTGCAATATACCGCGGTTATTTTCAAGGTAGGCAGAACATGATTCCTTCTGCACTTTCTTCCGTTTTTGAGTCTATCGTGCGAATATTTTTTATGCTGTGGTTCTCTTGGCTGCTGTTACCCAAAGGAATCGCTTTTGCAGCTGCAGGGGCGATGCTAGGCGTAACGGTAGGAGAGATTGGCGGAATGTTAGCCATTCTGTGGCAATATTATGTCATCACGAAAAGGGATAAAAAAACAACCCCCATCCTAGAACAGCAAATGATTGAGAAGGAAGTTATACCTTCTGATCCAGATACCGTAAAATCAAATTCTCCCATACTAAGGCGTTTACTAGGTGTATCAATTCCTGTTACGGCAAGCCGGCTTGTCGGTTCTTTTTCCTATCTACTGGAATCTATAATTACCGTACGTAGTCTTGCACTAGCCGGAATCGCAACAGCCGCCGCGACTGCTCAATATGGGTCTTTACAGGGAATGGTTATTCCCTTACTGTTGCTTCCCGGAGCGTTAACTTCCTCTCTCGCGGTTTCTTTGGTTCCATCCTTGTCCGAGGCTGCCGCGAGAAAGGACCTGCCTACCATTCACAAACGAATGCATCAAGCGCTTCGACTAGCTCTTGTTACAGGGGCTCCCTTTGCTGTTCTTATGTATGTACTAGCAGTCCCACTATGCAACTTGTTATACGGAAATCCGGACACTGCTCCTATGCTAAAACTAATGGCCCCTTTCGCTTTGTTCATCTATGTTCAAGCCCCCTTACAAGCTGCACTTCAAGCAATGGACAGACCGGGAAGGGCACTCATCAATACTCTTATTGGGGCAGTAGTCAAAATCATTCTGATTATTATATTGGCTTCACAGCCAGAATACGGAATCTACGGCGCAATCATCGCCATTATTGTGAACAGCGTTCTTGTTACTCTTCTGCACGGGTACAGTGTAGTCAGTCTAATTTCATTATCCTTACGAATAACCGATACCATTAAAACCTTATGTGCAATGATCATTATGGGAGCAGGCGTGCGTTATGTATACATCTCCATTCCCATTGCAGAAGCACAATGGATTCAATTTTTATTTGCCTCTGCGGTAGGAATGGCCCTGTATTTCGGTCTCAGTCTATTAGCTGGCCTTATTTCCCTTCGTGATTTGGATCGACTGCCTTTCATTAAGCGTTGGCTTTAGAATGGTTATCGATTATCCAAACGGTCAACATAAACTCGGCCTTTATGGTCTATGGAGCAAAGAAAAACATCCCGAAAATCGGATACTCCCTTTTGGCGGATCTGAGTTCTTAGCCAGAACCTTGTTTTCCCTATCATCTCTAAATTTTGATCCTGGACCTTTCCATCCATAATCAGTGGAATAGGAAGCCCTTCATATCTGATTTTGTTCTTTGGCAGCTTAACTTTCTGACTGCTTACATCTGCTTCCTCTTCGGTCTTATTGTTCTCAGCAACTGAACTGCTATTGCCTGTCTGATTGGAAGATGACATTCCCTTGTCTTTCTCGAAAACGGTGAGCTGACCACTGGGCTCTAAAATCGCAAATTCCACATCAGCGGGACTAGCGATGTTCTGACCACGCAATTGTTGCAGCAGATCATCAATATTGTACCTTTGTTTACGCATTTCTCCCCGGTGCAGCTTGCCTCCAGAAATAAGTATGCTCGGTTTGCCGTCCATTAACAGCCGAATCTTTCTACTCTTAAGACTGAGCTGAGCAACCACAACTTGAATAATAACCAGTGTGGCCATCGGAACCAGACCTTCGTAAATCGGGCGATTAATATCCTCAATCACAAAAACAGCAATCTCAGCAATCATAATTGAGATCGTTAGATCAAATACAGATAGCTTACCGATTTCCCTCTTCCCCATGATACGCATGCACAGGAATATGAAGAAATACATCAGCACGGTCAAGAAAATATGGGTAGTGATATGCTGGGACATATAGCTTCGCTCCCCTCCACTCTCACCCGCAGACTTGTTTTCTCGGGCGGATTAATGTAACCCTATTCTGACCGCTCAGCACAGGGAACATTCGGAAGCTCACCTATTAATTAATGGTAAAAAGGCTGCAATGCCCATTCTTGTACTATTGGGGCAAGCCTTCCCATACAATGAATAATAACTTATGTAGATTATTTTTCTAAAAAAACTTTAGGAGGTTGTACCATGTATTTAATCCGGCGCCTGTTCTCATGGAGAATAGCCAATCCTGTATTGTCTGGCCTGTGTCGATCATTCCTTTGGATGCTGCTTGGCGCGTTTGTCCTCTCTCTTTTATTATGGGGCAGCGGTCTGAAGGAGCAGGATCTCTCAATGTACACTTATATAGTACACGGCATAGCCGCAGCATTCGGAGGACTAACCGCCGGTCGCAGAGCCACGAACAAAGGCTGGTATCAAGGAAGTCTTACAGGAATCTTTTACGGGATTATCGTTCTGTTAATTGGATTTCTAGCACTGGATAGCTCACCCTCTGGTGTTGACCTTCTTTGGGTTCTAGCTGCAGCAGCAATTGGTGCACTTGGTGGAATGTTTGGGGTTAATTTACAGAAAAGCTAAAATTATTATTCCATTAAATTCGAAACATTCCTTGGAAATATGTTAAACTGTGATCATCTGACTTCATAAAGAGAATCAAGGAGGCTTCGAATGCTTTGTTTTACCAATCAATGAATCATATTGTTTTGTACACAGTTGCATTAGTAGTGATATTAGTATGGATTGGCGCTCGTCGAAATCCAATCATGGCATTAGTTGAAATTGGGAAAGAGATGCTGCGATCCTATAAGTTTCTGCTACTGATGGTAGGCATGTTTGGTGTACTGGTCTTGAATAAATATGAACTACAAATTGAAGAAAAAATGCATCTTACCTCTGACTATACATCATTTGTATTTGGACTAGAGGGGCATTTTGTCCAAGCTGTTCAGGATATATTCTATAGTCCATGGCTAACGCCTATCATAGTTTTCTTCTACATTTTCATGCTTCAATCTGTACTGGCAGCTTCTCTAGGTGTCTATCTGTTAGATAAGAACCGTGTGATGCTGTACGCCACCTGCTATGCTATTATCATTAACTATGCTGTAGCTATTCCATTCTACCTATACTTCCCTGTAAATGAGGTATGGTCCTATGTACCTGCAGGCGTTAGATTTACTATGCTGGATGTATTTCCTAAGTTCGAGCAAGAGTACCGCCCTCTATCCGGTCTCAACAACTGCTTCCCGAGTCTACATACGTCCATTTCCGTTACGATGGCTTTACTGGCATTCCGTTCTGGAAACCGCCGGTGGATGGTCATTACGAGTATTTCCGCAGTCGTAATCGTCTTTGGTATATTCTATCTGGGCATTCATTGGCTTACAGATATGATAGGCGGCACTCTGCTAGCAGTCCTAGCTTCAACAGTTGGTGTACAGCTTGCCAAATTAACCTTACGGGGACGTGAAGAATCGCTCACAGTTCGCAGCCGAATAACGGATATGCGTTAAACCCTTAGATCACGATGAAAGATGAAAGTCAAAAAAGCGGTGTCACTCTCTTAACGAGAAGACACCGCTTTTTATGTACTTATTAATAACGAAACTATACTTTCTCCTCCACGTCCGTGGCAACGGAGTGACTAATGGAACCGCGATCAAAGGTCAGTTTAGTTACATCATTGACCCGTAGAACCACGATATCATCGGAAATCTCCATGATCGTACCGTGAAGACCACCAATAGTAACGATTTTATCGCCCTTTTTCAGAGACTTCAACATTGCATTACGTGTTTTGGTCTTCTTCTGTTGCGGACGAATCAGCAAGAAGTAGAATACTACAAACATAAGTACGAATGGACCTACGAGACCCAGTATACTACCTCCGCCTGTTGCTGCTGCATATTGAAACATATTTCTCCCCCCTTTCAAAGCACATTAAAACATGGACCTCAACGAAGCTTTAGAAGCCTTTAAGATTATCATATAATCCGTATTTAGCAAAAAACTCATCGCGAAAATCAAGCAGCCGATCTTCCTTGATGGCTTCGCGCACTTTACGCATCAAATCCAACAGGAAGTGCAAGTTATGGTATGTCGTCAATCTAAGTCCGAAGGTTTCATCGGCTTTGATTAGATGGCGCAAATAAGCGCGGGAATAATTCCGGCATGTATAGCAGTTGCACTCCGGATCAAGCGGCCCAAAATCGCGGGCATACTTTGCGTTGCGTACAACGAGTCTTCCCTGACTGGTCATCGTTGTTCCATTACGAGCAATACGGGTAGGCAGAACGCAGTCGAACATGTCCACTCCCCGGATTGATCCTTCCAACAGCGCATCCGGTGAACCAACGCCCATCAAATAGCGAGGTTTGCCTTGTGGCAGCAGGGGAACTGTATAATCCAGCACTTCATACATTAGCTGCTTGGACTCTCCGACGCTGAGCCCCCCAATAGCATACCCCGGGAAATCCATGGAAGTCAAATCTGCTGCGCTCTGACGGCGAAGATCCTCATACATACCACCTTGCACGATAGCAAATAGACCTTGATCATTTGGACGGGCGTGACTTTTCAGGCATCTTTCCGCCCAGCGTGTGGTACGCTCCAGTGATTTTTTCACGTAGTCATATTCCGCTGGGAATGGAGGACATTCATCGAATGCCATCATGATATCAGAACCAAGTGCGTTCTGAACTTCCATAGCTACTTCAGGAGACAAGAACTTCTTATCCCCATTTAGATGGGAACGGAAATGAACGCCTTCTTCGGTAATCTTGCGCATGTCACTAAGCGAGAATACTTGAAACCCGCCGCTATCCGTTAGAATGGGGCGGTCCCAGTTCATGAACTTATGCAGTCCGCCTGCTTCACGAACAATATCATGGCCCGGTCTCAGGAACAAATGGTACGTATTGCTCAAAATAATATGAGCATCCATCTCCTTCAGTTCTTCAGGACTCATTGTCTTAACTGTAGCTTGTGTGCCGACTGGCATAAATGCTGGTGTCTCAATCACACCATGTGGAGTATGGACTCTTCCAAGTCTTGCTCCGGATTGTTTGCACGTTTTGATGTGCTCATAAGTAATTGCTGCCATAAGTTAACCCATCCTCTTACCTTAGTAAATAAACATTGCATCTCCAAAGCTAAAAAACCGGTACTTCTGCTCTATCGCTTCTTCATAAGCAGCTAGAATATGTTCCCGACCTGCCAAAGCACTAACCAACATTACCAAAGTAGACTTCGGCAAATGAAAATTAGTAATTAACGCATTAACTACACTAAACTTATAGCCCGGATAGATGAAAATATCCGTCCAGCCACTACATTCCACTAATGGACCGCCTTCACATTGTCTTCCGACTGTTTCAAGTGTCCGACAAGAAGTCGTCCCTACCGCTATAATGCGACCACCATGATCCTTGGTAGCATTTATAGTATCTGCTGTTTCTTGAGACATTACAAAATACTCTGAATGCATAACATGCTCTTCAACCTTCTCAACAGACATCGGACGGAACGTTCCGAGACCTACATGAAGTGTAATATAAGCAATATTCACACCCTTGGCTTCAATCTGATCCAACAGTTCTTTGGTAAAATGAAGCCCTGCTGTAGGAGCAGCAGCTGATCCCTCATGCTTAGCATAAACGGTCTGATATCGTTCCCGATCATCGAGTGTTTCCTTAATATAAGGAGGCAGTGGCATTGTTCCCAGCCTGTCCAGAATCTCCTGGAAAATACCCTGATAAATGAACCGAAGCGTTCGTCCACCCATATCAGCCTCATCCTCAATAACCGCACGAAGCTCATCACTAAAGATGATAACCGCTCCTGTCTTGAGCTTTTTACCTGGCTTTACAAGAGCTTCCCATCGATCGTCTCCCAGATTCTTAAGGAGAAGCACTTCAGCTTTAGCCCCCGTATCTTCTTTAGCCCCAAACAATCTGGCAGGAATGACTCTCGTATCATTCAGAACAAGCGTATCTCCCGGTTGAAAATAATTAATAATATCGGTAAAATGCCGGTGAGCCAGCTCCCCATCCTCCTTATTTACTAAGAGCAGTCTAGAAGAGCTACGGTCAGAGAGTGGTGTCTGGGCAATTAATTCTTCCGGTAAATGAAAATCATATGCGTCTACATTCATGGTCTGTCTTCATTCCTTAACTATAGTAACGTTCTGATAATAGTGTTGCAATATCTGCTTGTAATCATACCCGCTGTCAGCCATGCCTTTCACGCCCCATTGCGACATGCCTAGACCATGACCGTATCCTTGGCCAATGAACAGAAAGCCCGAACTGTTAGTAATCGCTCTGGCTGAGGAATCCCCACCCATCACTACAGTTCCACTACCGTTCACATTAACCTTACCTGATGCAGAGAGTACACCTGCGCTCTGTGAACTTCCAATCGTGCTGGTAGCACCGTCAGCGCCTAATACAGTATAACTTCCGGCTGGTACAATATCAAACAATGTACTTGGCAATCCATTGAACGCAGAACGGAACATATCAGGATATTTCACATCCAGTGCCTGACCATTTGCTTTCACCTGAATCGCTCTTCCAGAAGGGCCGCGCTGAGTGACCTGCAAATTAAGGATGCTAGAAGGGAGCGTGCTAGTTGTTTTACCCTGCAAGCTTTTTAGAAGGTCGGCAGAGGTATATGGCCCTTTGATCCAGCTATAACTACCGGACTCATAGACTTTGTCTAGAACAACAGCATTCTCGCCCGGATTCAACTTGCCTACCGCACTTACACTACTTTCAACAGCAGGAAGGGGGCGCACATTGACATCTTTAGTGGTAGCTGTCGCTATATCCAGTCCCGCTGCTGTTTTATTTCCTGTCAATTTAATGTTATCCTCACGTGCATATCCAGAGGTTCCATTAGCGAGCAGTAAATAATACCACTTCTTAGCGGCCGCGGTAGCTGCGACATCCTCTTTGCTGGGAACGCTGGCAAACGCATCTCCACCATTGCCCCATACCTCCGATGGATCAGAGGTTACTCCACCACTGTTCGAGGAGAATACAGCCTCTATAACTTTACCACCACTCATCAATACTTCACCGGCAGTAGCATCCACTGCCTTAATAATAACTGGAGCCTCTGATCCGATTCCGTTATATACCTGACTCAATGTAGAATCTACTACATTCGCTACTTCGAAACGGTTGCCTTGCGCCATTGCATAGCTTCGGGCGGCGACAGCCTGAGCCTTTAGAGCTTCATCCGGCCAGCTGGAGGAAACCTCTCCTCCAACCACTGCATACAAATATTGTTCCAGTGGCACTTCATTGATAACCGCAAGGGAACCTCTCAAATTACTTAGCTCCATATTTCCACGGTAGGTACGCTTGGATCTTTCTTCGAGCTGAATTCCAGCCTCACTGCCAACGGCCAAAAATTTAGCATCATTTCCGGAAACCATATAATGATTAGCCTGTGTCTCGCTGCTAAGGTCCAGCCCAGCATCCAAACGCATGATTAACCCAGGTGAAGTTGCAGCGGACATAGCAAGCTGTGGCAATGCTGCAGACACTGTGGTCTGAACAGCAGCCAAATCTTTGTCGTTTGCAGCTTCGCCTACCCATACCTCAAACTGGGCACTGCCATCACTTCCTGAAAGAAACACCTTCCAGGCATCAAAACCAGCAGCTGTAATACTACTCAGAGCAGTATCAGCTTCTTGTTCCGAAGAATAGCGACCCGCCGATAAATGCTTATCCCCTTTCACCGCAGGGGTTTGATCAGCAGGAATGCCGAGTCCTGCCTTTACTACACGGGCAAGCCCATCCTTGGCAGCAGCTTCACTGACATAGACACCAGTATACAACTGATACACATTGGTTCCATTTCTAGAAATCATATAAATTTGAGGCTTATCAGAGGTAGACTGAAGCTTTTTAGCCGCATCAGCAGCTGTTTTCCAGCTTGAAGTCTCCATAACCTTTACTCTATAGCCATCCACACTAACACGTATTCTGCTCTGGGCAGGCACCAATAACAAAGGAGTGCTCCCTGGTTGGTTTGACATCAAAGTGAAGCTTTGTGTCGATTGCATAGTTACTACTGGCACGGTAGATTTATATTTACTACCAATATCGGCATAAAGGGCAACTCGAATCGTACTATTAGAATCGGCATGACTGGCGCCCGCAGGGATCAAGAGACTTCCCACAGCAATCGCAGCTGCCAGCAATCCTTTGCTTAGTGGAGCTATTCCTCCCCATTTCATCTTCGTATGCTTCATCCAGCATCCTCCTTTTAAATGTAGTTACTGACTCAGTGCTGCTCCGGAGGGAGCGGAAGGCCTAAGTGATGATAAGCGGCCGGGGTTACAATTCTTCCACGAGGGCTCCGCTGCAAGAACCCTATCTGCAGCAGGTAAGGCTCATAAACATCCTCAATCGTCTGACTTTCCTCACCAATTGTAGCAGCAATCGTATCCAGACCTACAGGACCGCCACGAAAGCTTGAAATCATTGCTCTTAACATCTTGTGATCGATGCTATCCAACCCACGTGGGTCTACTTGCAGCATCTTCAGGGCTTCCCCGGAAATCTCCGGGGTTATAATCCCATCGCCGCGCACTTGAGCAAAATCACGAACTCGCTTCAGGAGCCGGTTCGCAATCCGCGGCGTTCCACGGGAACGAAGCGCTATCTCTTCCGCCGCATCTCCGACAATCTCAATCCCTAAAAGATCTGCATTTCGGGCAACAATGAAGCTTAGCTCATCTATGGTATAGAACTCCAAGCGGCTGACCACTCCGAAACGATCTCGTAGTGGCGCTGACAGCAGGCCAGCACGGGTGGTAGCACCTATAAGTGTAAAAGGCGGCAAATCCAATCGTACCGAACGGGCACTTGGCCCTTTGCCGATCATGATATCCAGCGCGAAGTCCTCCATCGCCGGATACATTACCTCCTCCACCGTCCGGTGTAAGCGGTGAATTTCATCAATGAACAGCACGTCGCCTTCCTGCAGGTTCGTCAGCAGGGCGGCTAAATCTCCCGGCCGCTCTATAGCAGGACCGGATGTTGTTCGTAAATTCACACCCAGCTCATTGGCGATAATATTCGCAAGTGTTGTTTTACCGAGACCTGGAGGCCCGTAGAGCAGCACATGATCCAGCGCTTCACTTCTCATTTTGGCTGCTTCGATATATATTTTCAGGTTTTCTTTCACCTGATTCTGTCCGATATATTCTCCCAGATAACGAGGGCGTAAGCTTAATTCTACGGCTTGCTCGTCCATCATTAAATTAGCGGATATAATCCGGTCATCCATTCCTATCGCTCCCTTTCTTCAGGATGTGTTCGGTTTTACTTAGCAATATATAATAGCCCAAGTGCTTTCTTCATCAACACATCTACAGTCCCTGTCTCTGCGCCCTCTTTCTTCATAGCGAGCCATACACGGTCCAATTCACTTTCGGTATAGCCCAATCCCTTAAGGGCATCTCTAGCTTCTTGCCAAGCTAATCCATCCGCTCTTTCTTCCATTGGAACTGCAAATAATCCCGTTTGCATCGAAGCCATACTGAGTCCGTCCAGCTTGTCCTTCAAATCTAAGATCATCCGCTGCGCCGTCTTCTTGCCAATGCCCGGCAGTTTCGTTAAGAAGGTTATATTCTCTTGGTAAATTGCCGAGATCAACTGATCTGGAGTCCCACCTGTCAGTATTCCGAGCGCAACCTTCGGACCGATCCCGGATACCTCAATCAACTTGCGGAACAATTTTTGCTCCTCCCGAGTCGGGAACCCGAACAGAAGCGTCGCATCCTCACGTGTTTGATAATGAATATAGATCGTTACAGGTCCTTCTACTTTAGCAAAAGCATAAGGGTTCGGGCAGAATACCCGGTATCCTACGCCCTGCACATCCAGCACCACATATTCCGACTCTAAATGAACGACGGGTCCTCTTAAGAAATCTATCATTTTCGCAATACCTCATTTAATTTAGAATTAAGACTGCTCGAATGGGCATGACATACCGCTACCGCTAGTGCATCGGCCACATCATCCGGTTTAGGGATCGCCGATAATTTCAGCAACAGCTTCACCATTTCCTGTACCTGCCGCTTCTCAGCCTTACCATAACCAACTACTGCCTGCTTCACCATCATAGGTGTATATTCCGATACGGGTAAGCCACGCTGTACAGCAGCTAATATCGTCACTCCGCGGGCCTGAGCTACTGGCAATGCTGTTGTAACATTACGTGCGAAGAACAACTTCTCTATCGCTACAGCATCAGGTTTATATTTATCAATAAGCTGACCCATGCCTTCATAGACATGCAGCAGACGTTCTTCCTCAGGCGTATGAGCCTCGGTTTGGATACAACCATATTGGACTGGGGTCAATTTATGACCTTCCTTATCCACAAAGCCAAAACCGACAATCGCCAGCCCCGGATCAATTCCCAAAATGCGCAAACACGATCTCTCCTCTATAACAGGCAGTTTATTCCACCGTTTTCATCCATTACTCCGCTACGAAGCGAACATATGTATTCCTTCAAACCATTATAGCAAAAATACCTCTTCCGGGAGAAAAAAAGTTTACCCTCTGATGCGAAATGACAACTTTAGGCCTATAATGAGAACCTCAAAACTTCTTATATTTGCAAAGAAA
Source organism: Paenibacillus sp. VTT E-133280 (assembly GCF_002264385.1). Lineage (NCBI taxonomy): Bacteria > Bacillati > Bacillota > Bacilli > Caryophanales > Paenibacillaceae > Paenibacillus > Paenibacillus sp. VTT E-133280. The sequence goes on along the minus strand of NZ_NFUX01000086.1, from coordinate 9,045 downwards.
AAGCTGCCCTATAGCCATTAATAATGACTTTAGGACAGCTGATATGCTTAAGGATGCTATTGCTTATTCTGCATGACATGTTCTGCAGCCTCACGCGCGTAGTCACTGAAGGTGGACAATACGCTATTGTACTCTTCAATATCTTGTACACGAATGCCCTCATGAAGCTCTTTCCAAATACTTTCCGGCAGAGAGGATTTCAAGGAACCCATATCCATTTGAAAAAAAGTCTTCAGCACCTTTTCCTGTACCGGAGGCCCTTTAAATAATTTCAAGTTCCCAAATGCATCGACTCCGATATAGGCTTCTTTTTTCGTCAGGGTCGATAGATCATTCACTTTTTGTTCCAGCCACAAATCTCCATCGCTGCTAATCCAACCGCTCCATGCAGAGTGTTCGTGAATTATCTTTTTAAGCTGAAGCGGGTTCTTTACACCTGGCAATGTCTGAACTTCTTCTCCAGATACATACGATATTTTTAAATGAACGGTTCTGCTGAGTCCGCTTTGAGCGATCGTCTGCAACAGTTGTTCGTTTTTTATGGTGCCCTTCTCTTTCTCCTCACCGCTGTCCACGCCTACTTTAAATACAGCTGCGGCCAACTCACTTTCGGCACTATCCGTCCAACTAGAATCCGTCAGCAGGCCACTGATTTCCTCAGGTACCTGCATGCTGCGCCAGGCCAGTACAGTAAGAGCTAAACAAGCTGCCCCTACCCAAAGCGCCTTTTTCCAACGTCTCCATCGCTGCCAAAGTTGTTTTTTTATGCGCGACACGTTAATCCCTTCATTCTGGTTTTTCCCTATTGTGACCTGAGAAGGGATCATTTATGCGCTTTTCTGTGAATAATCGATATTTTATAACAATTATAAGGTTGACCTTGCAGTTTAAGCGTTTGGAATAATCGGCAGCTTCACATGGCTTGGATATTTACTATTATGGTAAACGGTCTGCAGAACAGTAATTGCTTCTGTATCTTCATATGGATTATTACCTGTGTTCGTATTAGGGAAAGCAACGAATTTACTGGACGAGGTGATCGAGAACCGAACCCGGTGCCCCACTGCAAATCTATGGGCAATATTGGGCATGAAAATATCATATTCCTCTACTTGGCCAGGCGTGAGCAGTTCAGGTGCATCAAATCCATGACGATATTTAGCTCTAACAATATAGTTAGATAACCGGATAGAGTCGCCTTGTTCATTCACATCGCTAAGCGTAACTACCCAATCTGTATCCTTACCTGTACTAGCAGCGTAGATCACAGCTGACAATTCCCCAGCGATAGTCAATTCTTCCTTCAACACTTCACTGGTGTACACAAGGATATCATTCCGCAGCTCGTATTTCCGTAAATTTTCAGGCTCTCGCTCACCGCTATCATTCATCGGATCATTTGGGTTATAGACGTAAGTATCTTCGGGAGAGTGTTCCTCTGGTGCTGTGAGCAGCTTCCCATCACCTTGTCCTGAATTAGCCCGGCCCCCACTGGAAAGATAGAAAGGAGAAGTCACTGCTTCAGCAGGTGTCCAATCCTCCGATGTTCTCCACTGATTCTCGCCAACGACATAATAAGAGGCTCTAGGCTCCTGATCTATTCCATTCGGAATACCTTTCAAGAAACGGTCAAACCAGCGCAGGACAGAAACATCGTAATCATAAACCACTGCATCATTGCCAAAGCTTAACCCCTCATAGTCTCTGGCTCTGTTGGGTCCATGCTCCCATGCCCCCAGACGGATTTTCCGGTTCGGCACATCATGTTCAGTCAGCATTCTCCATGTCTCTGATACCCCAGGGCTGTCCCCGTCATACCAGCCTGAGATTACATACATAGGGACCTGTACCTGATCCCCGCGTTCCGTAAAGGTACAGTTTCTCCAGAAATCATCATACTCCGGATGCTGGCTCCACAGATCCCAAGGACCTGATGCTTTGCCGATCATTTGCTGTGGAATCTCCTTAATCGGTCTCGCATCGACGGCCGCTTCTGGGTTCACCGTTATGCCCCCAAAAATATCAAAATCCGTCCGGGTACCCACAGATTGTGCAAGCGTCCAAGACAAGAGCGGCCAAGAGCAAAGCGTTCCACCCTTACGCGCTGTATCTACAAACGGTGAGCCAACATTCACTTCATCCACCACAGCCTTCAAATTAGGGTGTCCACTGGTCGCCGCCGAGACAACAACAAAGCCGAGATAGGACGCGCCCCACATTCCAACATTGCCATCTGACCAATCCTGCGCGATAATCCAATCGATTGTATCGTAGCCATCATCCCGTTCATTATAAAAAGGAATCAATTCCCCTTCCGAATCCGCCCGACCTCTAACGTCCTGTGACACCACTGCATAACCTTTGTTAGCCCATCTCATAAAAATCTCTTTTTTGCCGTTACGGTCATAGCAGGTTCTCACAAGAATCGTCGGCAGCTTGGTTCCCGGCTGAATGCCCTCAGGAAGAAACACATCCGTTGCCAGTCTCACGCCATCACGCATCGGAATCAGATCCGTACCTAAATCATTCACACCATACTCTGGCTTCGACAAAAAGGGATCATCATAAACAACCAGAGGCGTCAGCTTCTCATATCCTGCTTTAACAATCAGCTCGATGCCATACCGATTCGGCGTAAGAAAAGCAATAATCTCACCATCCAAGGTCACAATATCCAGAGCCGTCTCTTTTCGTAGCGCCCATACTTGAGAAGTAAGCTCACGTCCATCCAATACAGCCTGATACTGAATATGCTTTTGATAAAGATCACCATTACTTAGGACTACCTCATCATTGACCCATTCTGCTTTAGCGTATGCGTCCATGTATTCGTGGATTTTTTGAAATGGAAGGACGGTCTTGAACTGGCTATCCAGCACATTGTATTGCATTTGTGTTCGTCTGCGTGGATCAACCTTAGCGAGCATAATTTGTTGTTCCGTGAAATGTATTTTCCCTGAATAAATGCCAGAACAGTAGAAGTTAAATGCAGTAGTGTTCAAGTATGTCGTCATCTATTTATCCCCTATCCCCAAATTTCTTCAAATACGCGCAGCCAGTTACCACCCATAATCTTTGCAATATCCTCATCCTTATAACCGCGAGCCACTAGACCTCTAGTAAAGTTGATAAAATAGCTATATTTTTCAAGCCCAGCAACGGTTTCAGTAGAAGGTCCGTCTCCTTTGGCAAATCCTAGCTTAGGTGCAATATGTTCTTTAAAATAAATCAATGACCAGAGCACATCGCTCATCGGCCAATCCGTTCCAATCCCGACATGATCCACGCCTACAAGCCGAATCACATATTCGATATGATCTAGCACATGATCAATGGTCGTATGGTTATGATCTTCATGAACAAACCACGGCATAGCAAAAATACCGACGACTCCACCCGTCTTAGAGATCGCGATGATTTCCTCATCACTTTTGCAGCGCATATGCGGATAGATGGCCTCAACACCCGTGTGTGAAGCAATGACCGGAGTCTTAGAGTACTGGCAGGCATCGAGTGTTGTTTGTTTTCCGCAATGTCCCGTATCTACAATGATCCCGAGCTTGTTGAGGCGCTCAATGAATCTTTTTCCATAATTCGTAATTCCAGCGTTCGACTGTTCTGCACAGCCTGCACCGACCTGATTCTGATTGTTATAGGTTAATTGTAAAATTCTTAAGCCAAAATTATGTAACACATCTAATAGGTCCAGATTGGTACCTAGGCCATCCGTTTCTTGTGCCGTGATAATACCCGCCTTATGGCCATTACGCTTGGCTGCACGTATGTCCTCTGCGGTTAAAGCTTTCACTAACCAATCTGCGGAGTCGAACTGAAGCTGAACTTCAGCCATACTATTGATCATGCTTTCTAAGGACTCTAAATGAAGCTCCCGGTTACCCGCGGTAATTCCCGATTTATACCATTCACTTTTATACTCAGGAATCTCACCGCTGGCCGACAGCTTTGTGATCATTTTTGCTGGCATGCTGCTGTATATCATCGGCTCATCTTTATAGGGCTCACACAGCTCTTTTATTTTTTCAGACACAGACTCTGGAATTGCGTTTGGAGATAAGGGACCTTGAAATAGCAAATCAATATTAATGTTCTGCTCGTGCAAACGTACTGCCCGTTCTTCTTCCTGCTCCGTCAACTTGAAATCATACAAACCTTCATATGTACTCATCGTGTGGTCGCTCCTTAGAATGCAATTTCAATGCCTTTTTGTAATTTAACAGCTTCATTATAAATGAAGTTAGCCGCTGCTAAATCTTCTATCGCAAGTCCTAGTCCTTTAAAAAGAGTGATCTCATCAGCTGTAGCTCTGCCCTCAATATGCCCGCTGATCAGTTCACCGATTTCACCGATGATATGACCTGAATTAATCACGCCTTCCTTCAGCGGAATTAAATAATCCCCTGATTCATGATGTGCGGATTCCAATCGGTCAACATATAACTTAGCTAACCGAACGGTCTCCGAATCCAGCTCGCGATCCGCAGATCTGCACGCTCCAATAGCGTTGATATGTACTCCGTGCTTCAGCCATTCTCCTTTGAGCACAGGCTCTGTGGATGCTGTTACGGTACAAATGATATCTGCAGGGCTGACTGCCTCTTGAGCAGACTCCGCCACTATTATATCCACACCATATTTAGGGCTCATTTCTGCTTGAAAATCTCTTGCCTTTGCAGGTGTTCTATTCCAAACTCTGACCTCACGAATCGATCGAACCAGTAGCATCGCTTCCAGCTGGCTTTTGGCTTGTTCACCCGTGCCCAGAATGGCAAGCACCTCTGCATCTTCTCTGGCCAGATAACGAGTGGCTACTGCGCTGACAGCCGCTGTGCGAATTGCAGTAATCTTCTGTCCATCTACTACAGCTTTCAGAACACCGGTAGAAGAATCGAATAACGTAACAAGCCCTTGATGGGAAGGTAAACCTGAGCCATGATTACTTGGAAACACACTGATGATCTTGGCGCCTGCTACTTCTTCGCTCTGCAAAAAGCCCGGCATTAAGCCAATCAGATTGCCTTGGTGCAGCGGGAGTACTTGTCTTAAGCTTTGTATGGCTTGTCCTGCGGACAAATCCTTCAAAACGGATTCCATCACAGTGATGCAAGACTCCATTGCTAATAACTCAGCCACTTCATTTTGATTAATAACTAGCATAAGACAAACCTCCATTACTTCATTGTGGCAAGAAAACAAATATGGGAACACAAAATTATTCTTTATATCATAACTTATACGCTTTAAATATTCATGTATAAAGCTGGAATTCAGGAATTTGTTTAACCACTAGCTATTCGCTATACTTAATATAGTTCATATTCTATTTTAAGGAGCTGACGATTGATTATGTCTAGTAAAATAACTTTAGGTAGAACAAATTTGCAGGTACTCCCTCTTGGGCTGGGTGCCAATGCTGTTGGCGGGCATAATTTATTTCCCGGCTTAAATGATGAGACTGGTAAAGACATTGTTCGCAATGCTCTTGACCATGGGATCAATTTCATTGATACCGCCTTTATCTATGGTCCAGGTAGATCCGAGGAACTGATTGGAGAAGTGCTGAGAGAAAGAGGCCGTCGTGACAATGTGGTCATTGCTACTAAGGGCGCTCATAAGATTACTGGCGATAAGGTTACGATCGACAACTCTCCAGCTTTTCTAAGACAGTCTGTGGAAGACAGCTTGAAACGCCTCCAGACCGATTATATCGATCTTTACTATATTCATTTCCCTGATGAAAGCACTCCTAAGGATGATGCTGTCGGCGAGCTTAAGAAACTGAAGGATGAAGGAAAAATCAGAGCGATTGGTGTCTCCAACTTCTCCATTGAACAGCTGAGAGAAGCCAACAAGGACGGCCATGTAGATGTACTCCAATCCCATTACAACCTGCTGCATCGTGATGCGGAAAAAGACCTGCTCCCTTACACGCAGGAGCATGGCATTTCTTTCGTTCCTTACTTCCCACTGGCGTCAGGACTTCTTGGCGGCAAGTATAAGCAAGGCGATACGTTCAGCGACAATAGAAAGAACAATCCAATGTTTCAAGGAACGACCTTTGCCAAAAACCTGGAGAAAGTAGACAAGGTTCGCCAAATTGCCGATGCCAAAGGTGTTGAAGTCGCACATGTAGTGCTAGCCTGGTATTTAACTGTACCTTCCATCGACGCACTTATTCCCGGAGCTAAACGTCCGGAACAGATCGTATCGAATCTCCAGACTCTGAAAGTTCAGCTGACACCAGAAGAGATCAAAGCGATTGATTCAATCTTTAAGGCGTAATAGCCTTTTATGTAAGTAATATAAAGGGGGTTGTCCTAGAAGTCATGAAATGGCTACTGGGGCAGCCCCTTTTCTAAGGATTAGCGCTACTGGAGTCCGAAAGCCTTAATAAATGATCAAGACTCGATAGCGCAGCTAGCCAACAAACAAAAATACAGGGCAGCGTATTCTTACCGAATATCCTAAATTCTTTGTATTAGTAAATATTGTTTGCTATACTTTCTCTGTGTATCAGTAGACTTTAATTTTTATACAAAGGGGAATTCCTTGATGATTATTCAACCTAAAACACGCGGATTTATATGCACAACAGCCCATCCAGAGGGATGCGCCAAACAAATAGAACAACAAATTGAATATGTAAAAGCACAAAAGAAAATTGAGGGACCTGCGAATGTACTCGTCATCGGTGCCTCTACCGGATACGGACTAGCTTCCAGAATTTCAGCTGCATTTGGTGCTGGCGCCAATACCATTGGTGTGTTCTTCGATAAAGCAGCGGAAGGTCAGCGCACCGCTTCTGCAGGCTGGTACAACTCCGCTGCCTTTGAACAACAAGCAGCAAAGCTTGGACTTAAATCACACAGCATAGTTGGCGATGCTTTCTCTGATGCTATTAAAGAGAAGACCATTGCATTGATTAAAGCTGAATATGGCACCATCGATTTAGTTATTTATAGTGTCGCTTCACCTCGTCGTACCCACCCGGTAACAGGGGAAACCTTCTCCTCCGTTATTAAACCAGTGGGAACAGCTTATTCGAATAAAACCTTAAACTTCCATACAGGCGAAGTATCCATGACCACCATTGAGCCTGCTAATGAAGAAGAAGTACGTCAGACAATCGCTGTAATGGGCGGCGAAGACTGGAGAATGTGGATCGATCAGCTTCAAGCAGCTGATGTCCTTGCAGATGGTGCTACTACCGTTGCTTACTCCTACATCGGGCCTGAAATCACTCATCCTATCTATCGGGACGGAACAATCGGCCAAGCCAAGCACGATCTGGAACAAACTGCGATTCAAATGAATGACCTTCTTTCATCAAAAGGCGGACGTGCCTTTGTGTCCGTTAATAAGGCGCTCGTAACTCAGTCCAGCTCAGCGATTCCTGTAGTGCCCCTTTATATCTCAGCCCTTTACGAAGTGATGAAGGAAAAAGACCTGCACGAGAACTGTATTGAACAAATGTATCGCTTGTTCTCTGAGCACCTATACGGCGAAGGCAAGGCTACTGCTGACGGAAGCTGCTTGATCCGCATTGACGACTGGGAAATGCGTGAGGACGTTCAGACAGAGGTTATGAAACGTTGGGACGAGCTGACAACTGATAATGCAGGTGAGCTAGCAGATCTTGAAGGCTACCGCCAAGATTTCTTCAATCTGTTTGGCTTTAGAACAGATGGCGTAGACTACGAAGCAGATATTGATCCTAATGTCGACATTCCGAATATGTACTAGAATGATTCTGAGCACATCCATATAATAATTATGGATGTATAAAAAAAGAGGTTGTCTGCAAAAGTAGTGAATTCTACTGAGTTGGCAGCCTCTTTTTTTGCACTTTGCTTGCAGCCTACCTATACGTCGTAGGGCATATTGGCTTAGCCTCCCACTTTGTGATATGGTTTGATAGAATACTGCAAGTTCTAACTTACATTCTAAGGAGTGAATCCCTCATGGTTAAAAAAATTAGTGTAGCGAATGGTGCACTTGACGTGTCCCAAATTTCGCTTGGCTGTATGCGGATTGCGGACTTGTCTGCAAAAGAGGCTGATACACATGTACATAGTGCGTTGGAGCTCGGAATAGACTTCTTTGATCATGCCGACATCTACGCAGGTGGTAAGGCCGAAGAAGTATTCGCAGGTGTACTAGAGAACAATCCTGGTATGCGTGATAAAATGATGATCCAAACCAAATGTGGAATCCGCGACGGTTTTTTTGATTTCTCCAAAGAGCATATCCTACAATCCGTTGAAGGCAGTCTTAAGCGCTTAAAGACCGATTATATCGATGTGCTTCTGCTTCACCGTCCTGACACGCTGTTCGAGCCGGAAGAAGTGGCTGAGGCTTTTGACATTCTGGAGAGCAAGGGTTTGGTCAAGCATTTTGGTGTCAGCAACCAAAACCCACTGCAAATCGAACTGCTCAAGAAAAATGTAAAGCAACCGTTGCTATTCAACCAGCTCCAATTAAGCATTATGTTCACGGGTATGATTGATACCGGTTTTAATGTGAATATGACCAACTCCGGTTCGGTTGTCCATGATGGCGGGATCTTGGAGTACAGCCGTCTACACGACATGACCATTCAGCCATGGTCGCCTTTCCAATATGGCTTTTTTGAAGGTGTATTCTTGGACAACGACAAGTTCCCTGAATTGAACGAGGTCATTAACCGTTTGGCAGCTGAAAAAGAGGTTACCAATACTGCTATTGCCATTGCCTGGATTCTCAGACATCCGGCAAATATGCAGCCTGTTGTAGGTACAACCAATACGCAGCGATTGCGGGATATTGCCAAAGCATCCGATATTACACTCACCAGACCCGAATGGTATGAAATTTACCGCGCTGCGGGTAATATCCTTCCATAAATATTAAAAGCCACGAAGTACGCTAATATCGCACTTCGTGGCTTTTTTTGTGACTATGATTGAAACCGTATAACTCTTATAAAAAAAAGAAACGGCATCTCTGCCGTTTCTTTAAAGGATGGACTCTCAGGGGCTCGAACCCTGG